>JBMYQZ010000234.1:0-7982 GCA_049601855.1 Limisphaerales bacterium
GGCCTCCATCTATGACTGGTTGTGTTGAACGGTTTTCGAACACACCCTAGTCAACAGACGATCGCCACCCAACTCGCAAATAACGTTCGTCCCGACCGGGAGATCCAGACCTTTCTCGTCGCGGTGTCTGCGCCCATCAAAGCCGCTGGTGAAGTGTCCATTCCGCGCCAGCATCTGAGACCCAGCCAATGGAGCAACCAGGAGATCAATCCCGCAACCAGCGCCGCACTGATGCACTCCAATTTGAATCCCTGCGAAGATCCGGGAATAATCAACACCATCGAGAACGTAAAGGCTGCGAACAGGAAGGATAGGAAGCCGCCGACCAACAGCAGCAACGCGATCACCGCCCGGTGCGCCGACGGTGCTCGCAATGTTTTTGGGTGTTCACTCACGGATCTCCGTTCCTCGTTGATCCGTGGCGTCTGGTTCGTGATGAAAGGGGCGGTCTTGCCGCTGATGGTTTTCGTTGAACTCAGCCGTGGTGACTCGACGAGTGCGCCTCACCTGGGGGATGCCATTCTGTATCTGGCCTCGGGATCCTGTTCGGTCCGGCTCGGGCTCAGGAACTTACGGGATCCGGATCTGCACGATCTTCGCTTGCGGTCTGCGGCTTTTGGTTTGCCTGGTTTGTGACTGATCTGTTCGTGCGGGAGCTTTTCAACGTCCGAATCTGGTTTGGGATTCAGATATTCATCGGGGTGTTCTTCTACAACCTGGCGTATTGGTTGATCCAGCGAATTGAAGACTACGCCGGCGAAGCCCAATTCTTCTGCCTTGGGCGGGTGGCCATCTGGCTCTTGACCTGGGCGTGCTTTGACACCTTGTTGCGCATTTGCAGGGTGAGCGAGCTGGACCGTCTATGGATTCCGGTCTTTATGATTACAGCCATACCGTTCTACGCCTTGGCCGTGAAGACGGTCGCGGCAGATCGGGGTTTTATTCGACATCCCCGCGTACATGAATTGGGTGTGGTTGGCATCGCCATAGGTGTCCAGATGTTACCGGAGCTGATTCGGTTGGTGGCCTTGGATTTCTGGACTGAGCATCGCAAGCTGATTTGGTACTGCGCACTGGCGGCATCAGGATACATTCATTATCTGTTGATCAATTGGCTGCAATCTACTGCTGACGCTGAAATTCACGATGGACGAAGAAACAACTCCACCGGAAACGACTGAGGCAACTCCCCCGCATCGAAGATGGCTCCGCCGACTGCTCGGGGCGGTCGGCGCTGGTTTGGCGGTGGGCGTATTGCTCGTCGGACTGTTTGTCTTGAACGGGACCGTGCTCGATCGAGGCGGAACACCAGAAGTGGCGGTGACGGAATTCCCTGCGGCCACGATCGCGACGAATGGTCAGCACGTTCGCCTGCTGGCTTACAACATCGCCAAGGCTTTCGTGCATCAAGGGCGGTTGAATTTCCTGGATGAGAAAGAGGTTAGGGATCGATTGGACAAGGTCGCCGCGCTAATTCGCGAGCAGCGGGCCGACATTGTGTTTCTCTCGGAGGCGATTCGAGATTGCGGGCCTTGTCCGGTCAATCAGATCGAGTATCTGGCCAAGAAAACCGAGATGCATTCCTGGGCCTACGGGGAGAATTACAACGTTGGGTTGCCCTTCTATCGAATCTCCGGAGGGAACGCGATCCTCTCGCGTTGGCCGTTGGATGGCGTGGCCAATCCGGATCTGCATGGGCGCAAGCCGTTCTACGTCACAAAGAACAACCGGCGCGTCCTGATTTGTTCGGTGGAGATGGGCGACTCCGGTCTGATGTTGGCGGCGTTGCACAACGATTCTTTCAACTTGGAGAACAACGCCAAGCAGGCGCGCGAGATCGTCGATTTGTTGAGCGTTCAGCTGGCGATTGCAGCGGGTGATTTCAACGCCTCGCCGGGGACGGATTCCATGAAGGTCTATCAGGACAGTGGGCGATTCAATGGGGAGTGGCATGGACCACACACTTTTCCCGCGCATGATCCGGACAGGACAATCGACTTCATCCTCGCACCATCAGATTGGAAGCTGATCGAGCACGAAGTGATCCCGAACGAAGCTTCGGATCACTGCGCTGTGTTGAGCGTGTTTGAAGTGAAGGGAATGTAGATTGTGGTGACAGGCTGGAAACGTTGAGAACCGGCGCCACATTGGATCTCGGCTCGCTGGTATCCCCTGCGTGCGCAGCCACGATTGCAACGCGCGACCGAAGGGGACGTTCTCAATGAATCGGGTGAGGTGATCAGGGAGTGCAGGTTGGCGCCGGACCAGGATGATGATCTCGCGTTCGAAGGCGCTCACATTTGAAAGCCGCGCGATGTTTGGGCGACGACCATGGTGGGCGAGCGCACGTTGCGGGACCAGGGCGATGCCCATCCGGAGATTTACGAGATTGATGATGCGGTCAAAGCTGTCGAGTTCCATTGCCGGTTCCGGAGTTTGGAACAACTGTTTGGCGCAGCGGATGATCTGCCTGCCGGTATTGGTGTGCGGAGAGAAAGCGAGGAACGACTGGCGACGATACAACGTCACGGGAAAGTTCTACGTGGACAACAGTTGCATCGACTGCGGGCAGTGCCCCGCGAATGGTCCTGAGTTCTTCGTCCGCGATAACGAGGACGGAGTGAGCTACGTGCATCGGCAGCCGCAATCCGCTGCGTAACTAGATTTGGTAGTCGAGGTGATGAAGGACTGCCCGACCGAATCGATCGGCGATGATGGGGTAGCGAAGGTTGAGCAATTGGTGTGATTTCGTTAGCTCGAAGAAAGATGCGGTTTGGCACTCCAACCCCGTCCTTTCGGCAGGTTTGTGGCGTTAATCTTACTGGGAGGCAAGGGATCTGAATTCTTAGCCGATACGACAACCGAAGTGCGAACGTCGTCTCATTGTTTCCGGCAGAATGCCTCAAGGACGGACACCTCGACGCCATTCCCGGCACTGATTCCGTTTGTTGACACATCAACTATCTAGGTGTAGACATAGCCCATGTCCTCCCCCTTGAAGTCGCCCGGGCCACGTTATGGCGCTTTGTTGCAGATCTTGCGTACGGCCGAGGTTTTATGGGAATCGAGCCGGGTCTTCTTCGCCCGTTGGGATCTCAGCACCAGCCAATTCAACATTCTCAATCTCCTGCGGGGTTATCCGGACGGGGCTTCACAGACGGAGTTGAGCCGGGAGCTGATCATGCATCGTTCCAACGTCACCGGTCTCGTGGATCGCCTGGAGAAGCGCGGGCTGGTGAAGCGGACAAGTGACCCGGGAGATCGCCGGGTGCACCGGGTGAAACTGACCCGCGAAGGAAAATCGATCATGGCAAAGGTGCTTCCGGAATACTACGGAGCAGCGGAGGACGTTCTCGGCAAGCTCACGCCCACGGCAGCGGGTCGCTTGGCCAAGAGCCTCAATGAAATTTCGCAGCAGGCCCACGCGGTGGCCAATCAATCCGAAACCAAACGTTAAGAATCATGAAGACAGACGAGGAACTTAATCTGCGGAGCGCGGCGATCTACGCCGCGGGCGGTGTGGCGGCCTTTCACCTGGCGTATCATTCAACCGCACTGGCGCTGATGATCGGGTTTTATCTGTTTGCAGTGGCGAGTCTGCTGCGATTGGGAACGGCGCGAAAAGCTTTCTACTTGGGAGCGGCGGTTGGCTTTGGGGTCTACGCACCGCCTTTGGAGTTTTTCTGGACCATCTTTGGGCCGGCGGCGATGGCGCTGTGGGCGGTGCTGGCGTTCTGGCACGGATTGTTCGTGGCGGTAGCGCGGCAATGTCGCGTGCGCTTTGGGTGGCAGTGGGCGGTGCTGTTGCTGCCCTTTCTGTGGACGGGAATCGAATACTTCCGAAGCGAAGTCTATCACCTGCGCTTCTCGTGGTTGAGCGCGGGTTTCGCGTTTGCGGATTCCGAGTTGTATTCGCCGTTTCGGTGGCTGGGCGTTTACGGAATCGGCTTTCTCTTGATGACCCTGGTCAGTGGCTTGTTGTTGGCGCGGAATTTCCGGACACTCATGGCCTGCGGATTGACGGTTGTGGTCGCAGCGTTGTCGCTCCTGGTTCCCGGGGAAAGCAAGCACGAGAAAGGAAGCGCTGTGCAGGTCGCGGGGATTCAGATGGAATTCCCTATTCACGCGGAGCTGATGGCAGGGCTCGATCGACTTGTGGTCGAGGAGCCGAACGCGGAGTTGATCGTATTGAGCGAGTACACCTTTCCCGGCGCAATCCCAAAGGACGTGAAGGAATGGTGCCGGACCCATCGTCGATACATGATCGTAGGCGGCAAGGACGAGACCGAGGGTCGGGCGTTCTACAACACGGCGTTTGTGATCGGACCCGAAGGCGAGGTGGTTTTCCAACAGGCCAAGAGCGTGCCGATTCAATTCATGGATGATGGCCTTCCGGCGGAGCGGCAAAAGGTCTGGGATTCGCCCTGGGGCAAACTGGGCATCGGGATCTGCTACGACCTGAGTTATCGCGACGTGATGGACCAATTCGTCGAACAGGGTGCGGAAGCCCTGATCATTCCAACGATGGACGTGCAGGACTGGGGCCAGGAACAGCACGATCTGCACGCGCGGGTGGCACCGATGCGGTCGATGGAATACGGCCTGCCGATCGTGCGCCTGGCGAGCTCCGGCGTGTCGCAATTGACAACGCCCGAGGGCGTGGTGGAAGCCGATGCGCCATTCCCGGGGCAACACCGAATCCTGAGTGGAAAACTGAAACTGTCCGGCGCCGGAGTAATACCAGTCGACCGCTTTCTGGCTCCGCTTTCGTATTGCATCACGGCCGCGCTGATGTTGTTCCTGGTCCTTGAACCGGTCGGGAAACGGTTGATCGCGGGAACCGGCTTGCGCTGCAATCTTTGCTTTGACCCGAAACCTGCCTTGCGGATGCTGGCGTTTCCGTGGCAATTATACCGGCTCGCCAATGGCGCCAATCGTTAACATAGCCGCATACAAATTCGTCGCCCTGGGTAATCTGCAGGAGCGACGGAAAGAACTGTTGTGGCGGGGAGAAGATTTGCAGCTGCAAGGAACGATCCTGCTGAGCACCGAGGGGATCAACTGTTTCCTTGCCGGAACACGCGAGGCCATTGATTCGTTCCTCAACGAGCTGCAAACGAAGGTCGAATTCGCCGATCTGGAAGTGAAGGAAAGCTTCAGCGATCGTCAGCCCTTCTCGCGCCTGCTCGTACGGATCAAAAAGGAAATCATCGCCTTCGGGGTCGATGGAATTGAACCGGCCAAACACACCTCGCCCCGCGTGGCGCCGAGAGAACTGAAAAGGTGGCTCGACGACGGGGAGGACGTGACCCTGATCGATACGCGCAATGACTACGAATACGCGCTCGGCACCTTCGCCAATGCCGTAAAGCTGGATCTGCAAGACTTCCGCCACTTCCCAGAAGTGGTGGCGGAATTGCCAACCGAGATGCGCCTGCAGAAGGTCGTGACGTTCTGCACCGGCGGAATTCGCTGCGAGAAGGCGGCCCCATTCATGGAGCGGGCGGGGTTCGAAAACATCTACCAACTCGACGGTGGCATCCTGAAGTATTTTGAAGAGTGCGGCGGCGAGCACTACGACGGCGATTGCTTCGTGTTCGACCATCGCGTGGCCTTGGATCCGAACCTTGCAGAAACCGAGACCACCCTTTGCTTTGCCTGCCAGGCCACTCTCACCAAGGAAGAATGTCGATCCGAACTCTACGTGCCGGGGCAGCAATGTCCGCATTGCCACCGCACTCCGAAAGAGAAGTCAGCAGCACTCTGCGAATCACGGCAGTCCAAACTGAAAGGATTGATCGTTCCCCTGCCCGGTTCGCAGCCGTATGAGAACCGCCGGCCGATGTCCGTTCCGGAAAGACTCGATCGATCACGCGCGATCGATTTTCTCGACGCAATGAAAACCATTCACTCGCGGGAAGAGTGGCGGGAGTTTTGCCAATCCGGGCGGGTGCAGATGAACGGGAACGAGGTGATTCCGGATCAGGAACTTCGAGCCGGTATGCGTCTCGAACTGGTCACGCCGGCAACGACCGAACCGGATGTCAACGCCGACATCGAGTTTCTCTTCGAGGACGAACACATCGTCGTTCTCAACAAGCCCGCCCCGCTGCCCATGCACCCCTGCGGCCGATTCAACCGTAATTCGCTGCAATACCTGCTCGAACAAATCTTCACCGATCGCAAGGTGCGACCGGCGCATCGCCTGGACGCCAATACCTCGGGAATCGTGGTCTGCAGCAAAACGCGGGCGGTCGCCCGCGAATTACAACCGCAGTTCGCCGAGGGAAAGGTTCGCAAGACTTACCTGGCACAGGTCCACGGCCATCCGGAAGCCGACGAGTTCGAATTGCGCGCACCTATTTCGCGAGAGCCAAACGCCACCGGCGCCCGCGTGGTGGACCCGAAGGGACTACCCGCACACACTCAATTTGAGGTTCTCAAGCGATTCTCCGAGACTTCGCTGTTACGCGTGACGCCCTTCACCGGTCGCACGAATCAAATTCGCGTGCACCTGTGGGACGCGGGCCATGGGATTGTCGGTGATCCACTGTACCTGTGGGACAGTTCTCTGGGACACCAACAGACCCTTCCAACCGAAGCCGCGCCGATGTGCCTGCATGCCGCGGAACTGCAGTTCCATCATCCCATCGACGGCGAACTTCAACATTTCACAAGCGAGCCAATGTGGTTACCAAAGAAGGAAACCGCATGAGAATCCTCTGCCTCATTCTGTTGCTCGCTGCCTCGGCATTGCCCGCCCAGACGAATCTGTGGCCGGTGCGGGCCAAGGCGCGAGCCCTGGAGCTGCGCAACGTGGTGGGAAGCTCGCCCAAAGATTTCGGGACCTTTGGCAAGTGCCGCATCTTGCAACTCAACCCCGGCAGCTTCCTCGTGGTGACCGAACACGCGAAGTCACGCAACAATCGGAACTTGGTCCCGGTTCAACACCCGGGTGGCCGCTTTGCCCTGCCGCTGAGCCGCTATAATGGTTCGAAAGCCCACGTGAAGAAAACGCAAGTGGCGAAACCCAAGGGCTTGTTCATTTACCTCACCGGCATCATCGGACTCACCGCGACTGAGAACAAACTCGTCGAAACCTTCCGGGCGGCCGGATGGCACACGATCGTGTCGGAGACCTCGTTCAACTTCTTCCGCCGTCGCTACATTCAGGTGGATCCGAAAGAGAAAATAGCCCAGGCCAAGCAACTTGGAAACGAAGTGAATGACCATCTCGCCGACAAGGCCTATGCCGTCGAAGCGATGCTGGCTTATGTGCGCGTCAAGCATCCGGACCTACTCCAAGGCAAACGCATCCTCGCCGGCGGGAGTGCCGGATCGATCGCCCTCCCAACCGTGGCCGCCCGGACCGGCAAGCCGGACCTCATGATCCTCGTTGGCGCCGGCGGGAATGCTTCCCGCATAGTCTGCGAATCCAGTCTCGCGCCGATCACGCTCTACAAACATGAGAACCGACTCGGCAAACTCACCCGCGTCGCCTTGCCAGCCAGCGAAGTCACGGAGTTTCACCGGCTCATGCACGCCCGAGTGCCACTGGACGCTCTCCGACTCGCCCCCAGTTTTTCGAAAATCCCAACCCTGATGCTGCGCGCCGAGTTGGACGAAATGGTTCCCGCCGCCACCAACGACCTGCTCTTCGATGCCCTCGGCAGACCCGAACGCTGGTCCTATCCGGTAAACCACATTCTTCTCTTCGGCACCCTGCAGTTTCAGTCCGGCATGATCCTGCAGTGGGCTGAACGCAAGCTCGCGCAGTGATGCGAATTGACTTTGACCGGAGCGATCGGTAAACCTGCGAGCCTCAAATGAACAAGCCTTGGTCCCTATTGATTTTGTCGCTGGTGCTCGTGGTCGCCGCCGGTTGCCGCTCGAATTACACGATCGTGATGCGCAACGGGGGGCGCATGGTTGCAAAGGGCAAACCGAAGTTGATCGAGAAGATCACGATCAAGCACCAGGAC
>JBMYQZ010000235.1:0-7955 GCA_049601855.1 Limisphaerales bacterium
TGCTGACAAGCAGCAGGAGGTAGGAGGCGTCCCAGTTGGCGAGGCGGAAGCAACCGAGCGATTCGGTGCGGCCGATCTTCTCCGGCAAGGGCGTGCCGTGAATTCCGTAGCTGGGTTTGCTCAAACCGATCCAGGCGGTACCCACCGGATTGTTCGGGCCGGGCTGGATGATAAGTTTGTGATCCAGTGTTTTGGATTCGGGGGAATTCGGGAAACGGGCGGGATCGAAGGTGTAATTCGGGCCGTCCACCAAGCTCGTGATCTTGAGTTCTCCAACGGGGCGACTCTGAACGTTCCGGGCGATGCTGCAGGGGAAGTGCGCGATCAGGTTGGTGTTGGCGTCAAAGGCCTGGAGCACGCGATTGGTCAGACTGATGCGCAGGAAGGACGCCTTCCTGCGGGGCTCGGGATAGCGCACGAGCGGAACTTTCACCCGCGTGTTGGGCTGAAGATTATTCCAATCGACACCGGGATTGAGTTGCTCGATGAAACGCCGATAGGAGTGACTCTTTTCAGCGACCATCTCCAAGGCGTTCTGGTAGGCGAGACGATCCTGGTTCGCTTTGCCGGTCCACGACGTTCGGACGGGACGGAAACTGGCGAGGTGGTTGGAGGTGATGAGGTAGGTGGTGTATGGCGGCAGGTTGAGAACGAGACGTGACTTGGTCTTCAGGTCGGGCTTGCCAGTCGGCTCAAGTCCGACCTTTCGCTGAAAGGCCTTCAAGGCGAGCACGGTTTGCGGTCCGCTGAGTCCGTCGAGAATACCCGGTGAAACCGCATTGCGCGCCAAGGCAAGTTGCACGTCAAAGGTCGACCACGCCGAGCGCGGGCTGAAGGGTTCGAGCTTCGGCGCCGGCGACAGGTTGACCTCGATGGTCGGCTTGGCGGTGACCGTGTTGGTGGCGGTGCGGGGAGGCGGCAGCGGGGCGACCTGGATCGGAGCTTTCGGTTGGGGGCGCTCGATGTTCACCGCCGCAACCGGATTCACCTTTTGTGGTTCAGTCCCGAACGTGAGTTTCTGCGCCGGGGGCAGTTCCGGCTCGTTGGCATCGGGATTCTCGGACGACGGTTCCGACCGGACCAGCTGCTGGAGCGATTCCGGCAGGACGATCAAGCCCGAAGCTGCGAGCCACATCGACACGCCCAGGAAGGTGATCAAGATGACCAGCAGTCGACCCTTGGAGCTCTTCTGCGTCGTGTGGGAGCGGATCTTCTGCTCGGGCTTGTAGCGGGTATAGATGCGTTGCTTGCGGGCCATCGCTTTGAGCGCTCCATTAAATCCCCCTTCGCTCTCCTCGGCAACGGGATTCGTCCCAGACCCGGCCCATTACTCAATCCGCTGTCCGTGGTTACGGCGGATCTGCAACAGCTTCTGGCGAGCCTTCTCGAAATACGCCAGCACCTTCTCCTTGCCGACGGCGATCTTGCGATTCTCGTGAAATTCAATGCGCCCTTCGAGTCTTTGCAACAACCACGCCAGATCCTCCGCGTTGTACGGGGCCTTGTGATCGCGATAGAAATAGACCGGATTCGTGTGGGCCTCGGCGTCAGGGTTGCCGGTGGCAGACAGCGAATAGGCCGCCGCGGCCACCCAGGAGGATTCCGAGAGCTCAAGCTCGTGTTCGAGCAACAGCCATTCGCGTTTCGAGGCTTCGCGCGTGAACGTCTCGCGAGCGGCCACGCGGCCATTGACGATCAGATCGATATGAGAAACCGGGGCCACCAGGCTGCGAACGCCGACTGTCACGGTGACGGTCTTCTTCTCCCCGGTGAAACGCACGATGTCGCCAGGCTCACTGTCACCGGCCCTGAGGCGCATCAGCGGGCCGGTCGTGAAGAAGGAACGCCCGGCGGCGGCCCCACGCAGCCACTCCTCCATCGTCGGCTCCTCTTCGCTGATCACGTAGGTCCGACAATCGGCGAGTTTGCGGCAGGCGGGAAAATCACTCGCCCCGAGTGACGGAAAACGAAAACCAATGTTCAGAATCTTGTACCATCCCTCGAGCCCGATGGGGCGATAGATTCCGAACTGCATCAGCTCCATGCCATCGACCGTACCGAGGACATAGTCGGCGAAGATCTCCTTGGAGTAGCCGCCATGCGCCCAGAAGACCAGCCCACCGGCTTCGCGGATTGACCGGACGGCTTCGCCAAAGACCGGCCAGCCGTTGGGATCGTAAGACTTGCCGGCCTGCACCAGTTGATCACTGAGGAAGACCTTGGTGTGGCCGAAATGCCCGCTACGGTATTCTTGGGCGGACATGATCTGGTAGTTGCCGCGACGGACTACGGAGTTCGTTCCCAAACCGCGCCTTTGCGGAATGTCCTGCTTCGACATGCGACCATCGTAGGATCCCGTGCCATTGTAACAGAGCACGTACCCGTAACGAACGTCCTCCGCCGCCATCAAATCCAGGATCGTTTCATCGTCGTCGCGCGTGATGCGATCGAAGTGCAGATGCGTGTCCCCGGAATACATATCGAGCCCCGTCATGTCGACCGCCCGGCTCAGCTCGATGACCACGCCGCGATTCTCGCCGGGTCGCACGCGAACAGTCCGGACTTTCGGCTCGTATTCAAAGCCCTTCCATACCTCGATTCGGACATTCCCGGGCGGGACATAAATGTCGGTTTCACCATTGCTGTAAAAGAACCGACCGAGGTAGCGAATGGGCGCCTTACCCGGGCGATTGCCAGCGAGGGTCTTGGGCCATTGCCCGGTCAGACTGTAAGGAGTCAGGCGGTTCTTCTGCGGTTGGTAGTAGTTGCCATCCGAACCGACCACGTTGATCCGACAAAAGCTCGGCTGATCCGCGCCCACCTCCGTGACCAGGATTCGCAACCGGGCGACGTTCCCGCCACTGGCAATGGCCGGTTTGCCGGGCTTGTCGAAACCCGGTGGCGTGAAGATGAGTTCCTCGTCGCCTTCCTTCGCGGTGTAGGGATTCAGCCAGCGCGGGCGCTCAACGGAAACATTGGCCGCCTCCGCCATGAAGGCCGTCAACAAGACGAACAACGCCGCGCCGCGCATGGATCAAAGTTCCTTGATCGCGATGTTGCGGAAGGCGACCGGGTCGTTGTGGCCGGCGAAGCCGAAGTGACCGGACTTGATGTCCTTGCCCGCGTGCGGCTTGTCGCCCATGAATTCCTTCACCTCGGCGAGATCGGCATCGAGGATCACGCTCCCGTTCAACTCCACGCGAATGGTCGAGCCCTTCACGGTGACTTCCTGATAATTCCACTCGCCGACCGGACGCTGGTATCCGCGATGCGCGGGAACCTTGCCGTAGGCGGAGCCGTGATACTGGCGCTTGTCGAGCTTCTGGTATTTCTCCGCGGTGTTTTCCAGCACCTGCAATTCGCACATGCCAGCGAGATGCGGCTGCCCCGTGCCGGGATAACGAATGGCGAGGCCGTTGTTGCCGCCGGGAGGCAGCTTGAATTCCAGACGCACCACGAAGTCGTCATACTTCTTCTTCGTGAAAAGCGTGCCACCCTTGCCTGTCTTGCACAGGAGGCTGCCGTTCTTTACCTCGTAGTTCTCCGCTGCGCCGGTCCATCCGTCGAGGTTCTTGCCGTTGAAGATCGAGGTGAAACCTTGTTGCTGGTCATCACCGCGAAGCTTCCGGTTCGCTTCCTCGGCTCCGATCTTGCGGACGTAGATGTTGCGCCAACGAATCTCCCCGCCATGCGTCTGCAACATGATCGGGCCCGTGGCCGGGAGCGGCGACAGGTGGGACTTGTCCCAGTAGTTTTCCATGATCGCATTGTCCACCACGGTGCGGCCGTTGAAGATCACCGTGGTGCGCGCGCCCAGTTGGGTGATGCGGAATTTATTCCATTCGCCGAACGGTCGGTCGGCGTTCACGCGCGGAAACTTGCCAGGGGAATTGGTGCGGTTGTTAAACAAGCTGCCGGAACCTTTCTCCGCAAAGCGCGGAGCGCCCGTTTTGCCGCCCTCTTTGGTGGTGTCCCAGATCTGCACCTGCGGCGTGCCCCGCAGGTAGATGCCGCTGTCGGCCTTGGCGACGGTCTTGTAGTCGATGAGGAATTCGATGTCCCCGTAGTTTTCGGTCGTGTTGGCGTACGGCCCTTTGCCGTCATTTACCAACTCGCCCTGGTCAACATACCAATGCGCCTTGAAATCAACCTGCTGACCGGTGATGACCTTTTTCTCGGTGAGCTTACCCGTCTTGTCGCGCGTCAGCGCACGCTGGGTGGTGTGCGGATTGTTCCCGAACCAACCGGCGAGATTGGAGCCGTTGAAAAGGGGTTTGAAGGTGCCGGGAACTTCCGCGCCAAACGCAGCGGTCGACACCACGACCAAGGAGAGAATTGAAATCGTCTTCATGTGGATGAGCCTTGTGTAAACGCACCCGACCGGACACGCGATTCAAATGTTTGAGCGATCATCTCAATGAACTTTGCCCACACGATGGAGGGACGAGCTTGCGAGTCCGTTGGGTTACCAACGGGCCACACACAACCGGACTCGCAAGCTCATCCCTCCACGGGAAAACTTCGCGTCCGAACACCTCGATCCTAAAACAGATCGCGGACAGCCGGTTTGGTGACCTTCCCCATCGCGTTGCGAGGGAGGGCGTCGACGGTCTGGAGAAGCTTCGGGATCTTGTAGACCGACATGCGTTCGCGACACCATTCACGCAGCGCGGCCAGATCCAGTTCACTCCCTTCCGCCAAGACGACCGCGGCGGCAACCGCCTCGCCCCAGGTGTCGTCCGGCACTCCGATGACCGCGCATTCGCGAATGTCCGGGTGCTCGAGAAGGACGGCTTCGATCTCGAGCGCGCTCAGCTTGTAGCCGCCGCTCTTGATGATGTCCACGGAGAGCCGGCCCATGATCCGGTAGTAACCGGTTTCGATCACGGCCATGTCTCCCGTGCGGAACCAGCCCTCATCGAAGGACTCACGGGTGATGTCTTCGCGCTTCCAATACTCGAGGAAGACCGCGGGACCTTTGATCTGGATCTCGCCCGGTTCATCCTCGTCGTTCACCACTTCACCGGACTCGGCCTTCAAGCGGGCTTCCACCCCTGGCAGCGGCTTGCCGACCGCGCCCGGACGGCGTTCGCCGTGAAAGGGATTGGAGAGCGCCATGCCAATCTCCGTCATGCCATAGCGCTCGAGCAGTTTCTGCCCCGTCAGTTCCGTCCACTTCTCATGAATGGCAGCAGGCAGAGCCGCCGAACCTGAGATCATCAGCCGCAGGCGGGCAAAGGCGCAGGTGATGACTTCGCGTTCGACCTCGTCTGTGTCCTCGAGCGCCGCGATCAACTTCACGTAGATCGTCGGGACCGCCATAAACACCGTGTACGCATCCGCCTTCACCCGATTGAGAATCGCGGGCAGGTCAAACTTCGAAAACGGTTCGATCGTCGCACCCATCCAGAGCGCACAGGACATCACGTTGATGATGCCGTGGATGTGATGCAATGGGAGGAAGAGCGGGATGCGATCGTCGGCCCGCCATTCCCAGGCTTCGATCAAGGCCTCGATCTGCGCCTGGATATTGGCGTGGGTGGTGACGACGCCCTTTGGTTTGCTGGTGGTGCCGCTGGTGTAGAGATGCATCGCGCGACGATCGGCGCCAATTTCCGGAAGCGTGGTATCGCGGGGTTGAATCTCCTCCAAGTTCAAGAGGCAGATTTGCAGACGCTCACAAAGTGATTTGATTTTCGAAATGGTTGCCACTGAAGCCACGACCACCGACACCTCGGAATCGGTCAACGTGTATTCCCATTCCGGTTCCGTCGCCGAAAGACATAGCGGCACGCACACTCCGCCCGCGCGCCATATGCCCCATTGCACCGCAGTATAGGTGATGCCGGCCGGGATCAAGAAGGCGATGCGGGCTTCGGCCAGATCTCCGATTCCGTCGAGCAAGGCGCCGGCAACGGTTTCGGATCGCTCCAGCAATTCCGAGTAGCTGTGTTCTTTTTCAAGAGTGCGAAAGGCGATCGCCCCGCCCTGCGAGCGAGCACGATCGATGATGGGTAATTCGTTCATGAGGGCACCAGAGAGCGAATGAGAAAGAAAATGACCGACGGACCCAACAGGCAACCGATGCCGGTGTAAAAGGTCGCGGTCATCGCGCCGTAGGGAACAAGTTTCGGATCGGTGGCCGCCAGACCGCCGGCCACGCCGCTGGTCGTTCCCATCAAGCCACCGAACACCATTGCTGAGCGCGGATTGTCGAGCCCGATGAACTTGGCGACAAAAGGTGTCAGCGTCATCACGAGCACGGACTTCACCAATCCCGCGGCAAGGCTCAAGGCCATCACCTCCGAAGAGGCCCCGATCGCACCACCTGTCACCGGGCCGACGATGTAGGTCGCGGCCCCGCCGCCGATCGTCGTTATGCTCACCGCGTCGCGATACCCAAAGGCATACGCCACGATCGCGCCCACGAAGAAGGATATGAAAACACCCGCAAACAGGGCCACCACGCCACCCATGCCACATTTGCGAAACTCCTCCATCCGCACCCCAAAGGCGGTCGCCACGATCGCCACATCACGAAACATCGCACCGCCCATGAGTCCAATTCCGGCGAAGACCGGGATGTCGGAAATACCCTTCGTGCCGCCGGTGAACATTCCCCCGAGATAGGCGATCACCAATCCGGTGACGATGGCGATCGCTGACCCATGAATCCTTCCTCGAGTCAGCTTTTCAGAGACAACATACGAAAGCCAGACGGTGGCCCCGATCACCGCAAACGCGGTGATCAACGAGTACTTCGTCAGGACGGCGTTGATCAGATCCATTATTCTGCGTCCTTTCCGATCCGCCCGATCAACGGGACCAAGGCGAAGCAGGCAACCACGGACAGCACTCCGGCGACAATGGCGACCGTTCCACCCTTCACCGCCGCGAACACGTCACTGCGCGCCGCCATGGCGACCACGATGGGAATATAGATGGCGCTCCAGAACTTGATTCCCTGCTCCGTGGGCGGCTTCATCCGCCCGGTGGCTTGCAGTCGATCACAGACGAGAATGAGCAGCAGCATCGCGATCCCGACGCCCCCGATGTTCTTGTCCAAACCGACCAGCGAACCGATGAAACGGCCGATCACGAGGCCGACGATGAGACAGCCGGAGAGTATAGCGGTTCCGTAGATGGCCATGGGGTGGCCGGATATTGCGGGCGGCCCGGCGGCAGATCAAGGCACTGGTTCGAACTCCACCCAGCGCGTGCGAACATTGCGGCCGGTCGCCAGTGTCCAATCCCCTCGGGAGCGGAACACATGCGAGCTTTGATGATCGCCGCCGTGATCCGACCAGCGGTAGGTCACCTTGAGCGGATCATTGCGACCGGTGTCTTGAACGAGATGCGCCTCGGCACGCAGGTAACGCCGGCCACCGTCATTGCGGAATCGAATGGAGATGGATTCGTCCGCGGCGGCCGCAAGTTCAGCCGAGCCGTAGCAGAAGCTCTGCGACCAGTAATCCTTCGGCTCATCGCCACGTCGCGGGATCTGCCAGTCCTTGACCAGGGGCTGCCAGGAAACGCCACCGTTCAGGCTGAAGTCGATCTGATACTTGAACTTCGGATTCGGCGGGCTGCCGCTGGCAATATGCGCAGCGGCGTAGAGACCAAGGACCGGCTGATCGGGAACGACTTTCAGCGTCACGCTTTTCTCACCGAACTTGCCGGCGGAGACAAAGGTCTGGGCCAAGTCAAGTTCCGGACCGAGTGACAGCACGGATCGGCCGGACGCTTCGTAGTCGATCGTAGTGCCGTTGTCCTTGAGCCGGGGCAGCACGGCGACGTTGGCTTGGCAGACCGTGCGGATCTCAAGATCAGTCGGAGGAGCGGCGAAGCGGAGCCAGTATTGGGAGCGGCCTTTGACGTGGTCGGTGAGGTCGTTCTGCTCCACGCGATTCCAGGTCCGGCCGGCATTCACGGAGATCTCGGCGGCTTTCACGTTG
>JBMYQZ010000236.1:0-7904 GCA_049601855.1 Limisphaerales bacterium
GCCTCGTCGCCGCCGGGATCGGCTTCATGGCCTTGGGGCTCCTGCTCCCCATCTTCACGTTGGCGAGCGCGCTGGGGCAGCAGTGAAAAACTGCCTGTTTCTTGGATTCCTGCCTGAATAGAGCCTCGCCAAGGCCCGTCAGTATTTGGTTCAATATCACTATATCATGAGAATTACCAAGCCTCGCACCCAACATCTTGTGTTTCGTAACACCTCTGGCTTCACGTTGATCGAGATTCTGCTCGTGATCGTGATCATCCTGCTTTTGGCCGGTGCGCTCGTCGTTTTCGTCCTTCCGCAGCAGAAAGGCGCGGAACAGAACACCACCCGCCTGTTGCTCAATCAGGTTTCCAGCGCGCTCGACACCTATCGCCTGAACATGGGCCATTATCCCACGGAGGAGGAAGGTGGCATCGGCGCCTTGAGCACCAAGCCGACCTTCGAAAACGAACGCATGGCCGCCAAGTGGCAGGGCCCCTATATCAAGCCGGGCACGATTCTCGAAGACCCGTGGGGCAACATGCTCAAGTACGAAGCGGTCGATTTTTCCCTCGAAGAGGACAAATCCGCGCTTCCCTACAAGCTCTACTCTGTCGGCCCGGATGGCCAGGCGGACACCGAGGACGACATCAAGATCGCGACTTCGACTGAAGAAGCCGGCGATGGCATGGATGCGGCGCCGACTGGAGACGCGACCAATTAAATCTGATGCACCTTGGTGTTCGTGACGCGGAACTGAAAGGATTCACGCTCCTCGAACTCGTCTTGGCGATCGTGTTGCTCATGCTCCTGAGCGGCGCGATCGTTTTCAGTTTTACGAACCTTCAGAAACGCACGCATCTCGACGAGGGTGTCAACCGCCTGATCACCGTGGTCCGCTATGCCAAGGCCCACGCCGCCACTTCCGGTCGACCGATGCAGTTTCAATTGGTGCAGGGAACGAACGACGCGCTCAACGACACCCGCATCCGCGTGTTGTGGGAACCGGACCCGGCCAACAAGCCCGGCGAATTGGCCGATCTACGCGAAGTCCTGTCGATGGTCGAGGCGGTGAACGACCTGGTGCAATGCCAACCCACGGATCCACCCAGTCCGAATGCCGAAATGGAAACCGCGGACGACACCGTTCTGAAACGCCTCGCCCTCCATCCCGACGGCTCGGCTGAGCCCGGCCAATTGATCGTGACATCACGCGACGGCGAAGACGATCGCCGGTTCCTCTTCGAAATCATCGGCATCACCGGTGAGTTAAAGAAACGCGAACTCAACACCAACGAATTCACCGAAACCTTGGAGGCGACGTTGCCATGATGCTTCGCCACGTCAGCCATGAGCGTGGTGGAGCCGTGCTGCTCGAATGCATCCTCGGGCTGGCTCTCTTCACCGTCACGGCGGCCATCGTCACCACCGGCATCAATTCCTCGGTGAACGCGGTGGATCGTCTCCGTCAATCCACGCATGCCGGGAATCTGGCCACCACCGTGATTTCTGAAATCAAGCTTGGCAGTCTCCCGGCTTCGGTCGCGGAACCGGAGCCCTTTGCCGAGCCTTTTACCAACTGGACCTACCAGGTCGAGGTCGCCACTGGTGACAGCCTCGAATCGGCCGGTTCCTTTCAAACGGTCGAAGTCATCATCCGCAACACCACCCAGCCGTATGAATTCCGTTTCGGCGAAATTCTCCCCACCTCGCCGGTGGACACGACGGAATTTGGCACGGAGATTGCCGATGATCTTTGAATCGACAATCCGGCAACGCGATCGTGCCTTCACCCTGCTCGAAGTGTTGTTGGCAGTCATCATCTGCGTCGGCCTGTTCTTTGTCGTCCTCTCCTTCTACCGCAGCACCGCCGAAGTTCGGGAACTGGCCAATCGCGAAGTCTCCCGCATCTCCGCCGTCCGCCTGGTTATGCAACGTCTCACCACCGAGTTGCAGACGATCCAGTGGAACCTCGCTGGCAGCACGCCTTTGACCGGCGATTCAAACACCCTCGAATTTGTCCGCACCACCCTCCCACGAACGGAGGAATGGACCGGCGGCGAACTCGGCCGCGTCAGTCAGGCCAACACCGATTTGCTCAAGGTCAAATATCGTGGTCCCGCCACCAACGGCGTCGCCATGTTTCGTGAAGAATCCCCCTTCGTGACCGAACGTGAATCCGAGGAAGCCATCGAGAATCTTGAATTCATCGACGAGGAACAGGGCAAACTTCCTCCCGTCCTCTCGCACGAAATACGTTACGTTCGCTTTCGCTACCGCTCCGGATTGGACTGGTTCGATCTCTGGAATTCCAACACCCCGCCTACCGCCGTCGAAGTCACGCTCGGCAACGAGAAACTCCCCGACGACGTCGAATTCGCCGACTACCCCTTCGAAATCTTCCGCCGGGTCATCCACGTCCCTGCGGCGACGGCTTCCAAAAATTTCGTGGGCAACACATCCACAAACGAGGTCGATGAACTCTTGGAGGAAGTGTTGTAAATGACGAACCAAAACCCGACTCGCAAGCTCGCCCCTTCAGCAGATGCTATGACGCGTCCTCCTCGAAACTGGAGGGACGAGCTTGCGAGTCCGAGCCGAGTCACGTCCGGGCGCGCCGCTAAGAACAAAGGCTTCGTCCTCATCTCAATCCTCATCGGCGTGATGCTGATCTCCATGGTCGCGCTCAGCCTGCTGTATCGCATGCGCGCTGAGGAAAAGGCCGCCGCCGCCGGCATGGGGGGCGAACAAGCCTGGGCCGCGGCCATGAGCGGCGTCCGTCACGCGATCAGTCTGTTGGGAAACGCCTCCTCCCCGCAGGACTGGCGCGACAACCCCTCCGTCTTCAAGAACCAGTTCGTTTACGACGACGGCGCGCAGCGTTGGTATTTCTCCGTCTTTTCTCCGGGCAGTGACGAAGCGGCGACCATCCGCTATGGCCTTGCCGACGAAGCGGGCAAACTGAACGTCAACCACGCCACCGAAGAAAGCCTCACCGCGATTCCTTTGCTCGACGATTCCATGGCGCAGGCCCTGGTCGATTTCGTGGATGAAGACGACGAAGCCCAACCGGAAGGCGCGGAGCAATCCTACTACGATACGCTCGAAAAACCTTACGCCATCCACAACGCCCCGCTGAAGACCCTCGACGAACTCCTGATGGTCCGCGGCTTCACTCCCGCGATGTTCTACGGCGAAGACGCCAACCAGAACTTCCGCCTCGATGCCAATGAAGACGACGGCGACGCCAGCTTCCCGCCGGACAATTCCAACGGCCAACTCGCCCGGGGGATGCGCCAGCTCTTCACCGTTGCCTCCTACGACCTCAACCTCGACAGCACCGACCTCGAACGCATCGACGTCAACGACCCCGAGGCCAGCCTCAGCGACGAACCCCTGCCTGAAGAAACACTGGAGTTCATCGCAGCCGCCCGCCGCAACCAGATCACCATCACCAACATCTGCGAACTCGTCGAAGCGACCTGGACGATGAAAGATGAGGAAGATCAGGACCGCGAATATCCCTCGGGTATCGATGAAGAAAGCCTGCCCGTTGTCCTCGATCGACTCACCCACACCAATGCCTACCACCTCCACGGTCTCATCAACATCAACAGCGCCTCGGCTCAGGTGTTGACCACCGTTCCTGGAATCGATGACGCCCTTGCCAGCGAAATCATCGGCGCGCGGGACGCAATTCCGCCGGACCAACAAAACAACATCGCCTGGCTCTACACGGAAAAGATCGTGGACGCCGAGGAGTTCGGCGCGATCGGCCGCCATCTCACCGCGCGCGGATACCAGTTCAGCCTCCGCGCCGCCGGATTCAGCAACAACGGCCAATACCGCGTCATCGAAGCCATCGTCGATCTCGCCGGCGACCGCCCCCGCATCATCTACCTGCGCGACCTCAGCAGGTTTGGTCTCCCCTTCGAGATTGATCTCCCGGAAACGGAGGAATCATCTGCCGTATTGGAGTCTCGTGAACTCTCGATACACGCGCCCTTAAGGCTTCCCCAAACGCCCGCAAAAAACTATGCTCGATCGTAACGCCCAGTCACCTCATGACGGATGAGGCAATCAAACGCAATGCGAAGTTGAATCGCAGTTTGACGGCGCTCAAGGAACGCCGGGGCGGACGTGTCTCCGCAGTTACCGCGCTCGTTGTCGAAGCGGACAACCTCCGCGTCGTCGAGGCGGTTGCGAATGGCAACGATGCGGCCGTCAAACGCGTCGTCTGCGGACCACTCGACATCCCGCTGGAGAGTGAGAAACCCAGCGCTGAAACCCTCGGCAACGCCATCCGCCAGACGCTCAGGGAACTCAAGATCAAGCCTGGCCCGGTTGTGATGGGCGTTCCGCGAGCGCGGGTGATTCTCCGAAATCTCGTCCTCCCCTCGCTTCCCGATCTGAATGAACTCGCCCAGATGCTTCACTTTCAGATCGGACGCGAGCTGCCCTTTCCCATGACGGAGGCGATCATTGATTTCAAGGTGCTTCACGAATTGGAAGAACCCGCCAAGCCGGACACGGAAAGCACCGAAGAAACCGAATCCGCCAACAAGCTCGAAGTCCTCGTCGCCACCGCCCGCCGCGAGAGCATCGACTATTATCAGCAGGTTGCGGAATCTGCCGGGGTCAAGCTCATCGGTCTCGGATGGCTTCCCTATACCACGGCCCGTTGCGCTGAGATCGCGAAGATCACCGAGCGCGCCTACAACGTCGCCATCATTTCCCTGCGCCCCAGCGAAGTCGGCATCGACATAGTGGGCCATGATTCGCTCCTCTTCAGCCGCGACATCGCCGTGAACCTCGTCGGCGACGCGACTCCTGATTCCGCCCAATGTCCCGAGGAATACTCCGGCACCGTCGTAATCGAAGTCGTCCGCAGTCTCCACGGTTTCACCGGCATGGAACACGGCGAACCCATCCGCAAGATCGTCGTCGCCGGCGAAACGGATTGCGAACAAAAGGTCGTCGACCGCCTCGCCAAGGAGTTCGGCGTCGAAACCATTCTCTTCGACCCCAAGCGCCTCGACATCCCCGACGAATCTGCGAAAGCCGCGCGCGGCGCGATGTCCGCCATCGGTCTCGCCGAAGGCGCCGCCTGCAGCGAAGGCCTGCGCTTTGATTTTCTCAACCCGAAGAAACCCCGCCCACCCAAAGACCTCGGCAAGATCAAGCTCATTGGCGGCATCGCGGGCGTCTTCCTCCTGATCGCGCTGCTCTTCGGCATCCGTTCCTCCCTCGTCAACAAACGGATGAAGATCTACGACGAACTCAACGCCGAAGCCGCCAAGATCCAGAAGCACACCAAGATCTTCAAACAGATGAAGCTGCAGGCCTCGACCCTGCGCAAATGGGAAGCCGGCGGACGCAATTGGCTCGACCACTTCGCCCACGTCAGCGCCGCCCTGCCTCGGTCGGAGGAAGTCTACGTGACTTCGTTTACTGTCGGACGCGGCGGCACGATCCGCCTCGGCGTGCAGGCCAAGAGCGGCGAAATCATCTCCCGCCTCGATCGTCAACTCCGCACCGCCGGTTACGACGTCAAACCCATCGCCATCAATCCCGCCAGTGATCGCTATGGCTACAACTTTCGTTCCGCCGTCGAACTGCGACTCACCGCCAAGACCGTCCCCAATCTCTCCACCAACCTTCCACCCGCCCGTCCCGCCGATGACGGCTCACTCGAGATCAACGGAGGAGCCGGATGAATCAGCGCGAGAAGACATTGCTGACAATCATCGGGGGCTTGGTCGGTTTGTTCGTCATCGGCTTCGGCGCGCGCTCCATGTTCGTCGAGCCGATCAAGGACGCCGACCGCCAGGTTCGTGGCGCGCAACAGAAACTCGAAGGCCTCCGCAAGCAACAACGCGAATACTTCGCCAACGAGGACTACGTCAAATCCGTCACCACCCGCACCTTCTCTCATGACCTCGACGAAGCCAGTGCCAAGTCCGGCGAAGTCCTCACCCGGACCATCCTTCAGGCCGGCCTGAGCGAGACCGAATTCAGCCGTCTCCCTGTCGGTCCCATCCGCCATCGCGGCGCCCGCGAAATCGGCTGGAGCGTGCGCGGCGACGGACCACAAGCCCGCGTCTTCGACCTCGTCTTTCTCCTGCAAAACGCACCCGCCGCCCATCGCCTCGAAAGCCTCACCCTTTCCAAGGCCGATCGTTTCGGCACGGTCCGCGTTTCCTTCCGCTATATGACCCTCGTCGTCGAACCTGCCCCAATCGTCGACCCGATCAACCTCACCACGAATCTCTCCCTCGCCAGCACCGAACGAAAACTCTACGACCCCACCATCACCCGCGACATCCTGCGTCCCTACATCAAGCGTCCGCCAGCACCACCGCCTGGGCCCACCAAACCCACACCGACTGAACCCGCTCCGCCCCCACCTCCGGGTCCTGAAACTTTCAAGGTCGTCTCCCTCTCCCAATGGGCCGGTCAATCCGAGATTCACGTCCGCGATCTCAATCAGAACAAGACCCTCCGCTACGCGCCCGGTGACCAACTCGCCGGCGGCAAGATACTCCTCGTCGATTACCGCCCCATGCCCATGCCCGACAATCCGGGTCGCAAGAGCCACAGCCGCGTCATCCTCAAGATTGGCGAAGCCTACTGGGCCGTCGAACGCGGCCAGACACTTGCCCAAAAGCACCAACTGAACACCGACCAACTGCCTTCCGAAATCGCGAAGCTCTGATGACTTTCTCAATGAACACCAAACTCCGACCAACCTGGCTCCTCCTCCTGGCCCTGACGCTCCCCCCCTTGGCGCCAACCCTCTCCGCCCAAACCACCACCAACGCCACCACTGCCGCCACCGAACGAAACATCCGTTTCCAATTCGATGGCATGCCGTACGCTGAAGTCCTCGAGCGCTTCGCTCAGATGGCCGACAAACCCCTCGTCGCCGACACCAAACCCGACGGCACTCTCACCTACAACGATCCCAAGCCCTACTCCTTTGGCGAGGCGATCGACACCTTCAACGTCATCCTCGCCATGAAGGGATTCGTCCTCACCGAAGACGACCACTACCTCCGCCTCATCCCGCTGCGTGATCTCTCCAGCGTGAAACTCAAGATCCTCCAGGGCACCGGTGAAGCGAAGGACATCCGCCCCGAGGAAATCGTCACCGTCGTTCTCGGTCTCAAGAACCTCGACGCCCAGGATATCTCCCGCTCCATCACCAACATGCTTTCCAAGGCCGGCTCTGTTGCTCCCCTTTCCCGTGGACGTGGACTCATCCTCACCGATCGCCTCAGCAACATCCGCCGCATCGAATCCCTCATCAACACCGTCGACACCGAAGCC
Organism: Limisphaerales bacterium; assembly: GCA_049601855.1. Classification (GTDB taxonomy): domain Bacteria; phylum Verrucomicrobiota; class Verrucomicrobiia; order Limisphaerales; family JAYPXF01. Next base: position 7,309 of record JBMYQZ010000236.1, read on the forward strand.
GTCGTCGATCGCCAGATGCGCACCCTGCAGATCCTGAACGCCTCCGGTCAGGTCTTGCAGGATCTCATCAATCGCACCTTTGGCATTGCCACCGCCCCCGTCCGCACCGTCTACGACCCGCGCACCAAGCGACTCCAGGAAGTCAAACCCGACCCCGCCGATTACGTCACCAGCGTCTACGACGACGCCTCCCGCACCATGGTCCTCTTCGGCCCGCGCGAACGTATCATCATGGCGGAGGAACTCATTCAGAAGTTTGAGACCAAGGACGGCGGCTCCGATGTCCGCATCTATCGCCCCGTGGAGAAAGATTCCGAGGACCTCGCCGACATGCTTCGTCAATCGATCTCGGGCATCGCCGCCAAGGGCAAGAACGACGCGATGAAAGCCCGCATCTTCGTCGACTCCGCCGACAACCGCCTCATCGTCGCTTCCCCGACGGTCCAACTCGCCGACCAGATCGAAGACCTCATCAACAAGTTCGACCGCCCCGTCCACGGTCAAGGCCGTCACCAGACCCGTTCCGAGATGGTCCTGATCACGCGCATCTATCGCCTGAAGAACAGCGACCCCGACCGCGTCGCCCGCATCATCCA
>JBMYQZ010000237.1:0-7900 GCA_049601855.1 Limisphaerales bacterium
CAAGGTCGACCGGGTGTTGAAAGAGCGCCCGGTCGGACTGCCAAAGTTCCCCGGACTCCGGCATTTCCAAGGGAGAATAGCGGTCGGATTCGCCGGCATCCGCGATGATCTGGAAACTGCGGTTGTAGAGGGAAACGGAAATCAACTCGTCGGCCTTCACCATTTCCTCCAGAGCCGATTCCAGCCGAGAGCCGGGGATGAAACCACCGAAATGCCGCAGCGCGCGCAGCATGATGTCGAGCGACTTGGAACTGTCGGCAGCACGATTCGCCAAGGCCGCCCGCAAGCGGCCCGCAACACGTTCGTGTTCGGCCATCTGCCAGAAGACCGTCGCCAGCCAAGTGACGATCAGGAACACGTAAACCGATGTATCTCGCAATCGCATGATGATTTCGCGGCTTCAAAAGCAGACCCTGTGCCGAGCCGGGGGTCAACGTCCAAAGCCATGCCATCAATGACGGTGATCCGGAAGTTCAGTTCCCATTCAGCGCTACTTTGCCACTCAACGGCAGATCCGGATCGAATTTCACCCGTCCCTTCACTTCCAGGCGATCGCAATTCAACAGGGAGGGGACGCCATCGGCGATGGCGGCCTCGAGTTGATCAACCATCTTGAAGTGATCGGAGTCGAGCTTGATCACGGGCGGGACCCCCTTGCGATCGGGGTGTAGTTCGAGACGAAAATCATCGGTCACGACGTAGGCATCCGATCGCAGGGCGAGAAGGTCGGCGGTGGTTTTCACCGGGGCAAAGCGCGTGCGGGGAACTTCCACCGCCGTGGCATCCTCGAAGCAGGAGATGGCGGCGCCCATCGCGGTTTCCAATTGGATGACCTCTGGGGACGTCTGGTCGCGAGGATCGACCGTCTTGCCATTGCGAATGACGGACAAGGGCAGAAATCCTCCTTGATCATCCAAAGCCTGTTTGAGTCGCTCCAGATTGATCCAAAGGTTGTTGGTGTTGAAAAAACGATGCCGGTCGATGTCCTGAAATTTGTCACTGTCGGCATCGGGACATTGCGCCGCTTCGCGCAGCAGCAGCCCTTCGCCCTTGGCGTCCACCGCCAAATGACCGCCCTTGCGATCGGCTTCGGTGCGACGGGTGACTTCCATCAGGAACGGCGTCCCGGATTTCGCGAAGTGGTTGAGCAGATCGAGATTCAGCGTCGCTCCAAGGTTGTCTGAATTGGAAACGAAGGCATAACGAACACCGGAGTCGAGCAGTTCGGCGAGTTTGCCGGAACTGAGAATCGCCGGGTAAAGATCGCCGTGCCCCGGCGGACACCACTCGTGATCGGGATCGGCCGGCCAATCCACCGGCGCCATCGATTCCGCATCCAACTTGGGCGCCTTGCTCTGGACGAATTCGAGCGCTGCGGGATCTCCGAGTTCAGGATACTTCTGCAGAAACTCGCGCGTGTCCTCGCTGGTGGAGAAGCTGTTCATCAGGAGGAATTGCAGCGGCATCCCAAAGCGTTTCCGCAAGGCCAGAATCTGACACGCCGCAAGGTCGAGGAAGTTCATCCCATCCCGGACTTCGAGCAGTGACTTCGCCTTCTGCAATCCCATGCCGGTTCCGAGTCCGCCATTGAGTTTGAGGATGACGGTCGATTCCAGCAGCCCGCAGACGTCTCCCTCCGGACAACTCGGGAGATCCTCCAACTTCGGCAGTGATTCCACCGGGCGGATGTCGTCCTCGGGAATCATCATCTGCGCGCCACTCGCAAGAATTGCCACGTTGTGCTCGAAGGCGCGAATGGCGACCTCGCTCACCCCGGCGGAGGTCATCTTCTCCCGGATCGAATCCATGCGTGAATGATCTGAATGGGAGTCAGGCTCGTCAACGATTTACCGCGTCAACTGGCGCTTCGATCGTGATGCGATTCGCTCCTGCCGATTTGACAAGGTCCGGGAGGTCGTAGCGGCGAAGAACGCCGTGGACAGTGCTGACAAGCTGGTTCTGGTTGACCGGAGCGGCGGCGACTTCAGACCAGGAACGAATCATCCGGCGGATTTGGATGGATCCGAATCGTCGCGGCTCTGCAGTCGGCCACCAGAAAGGACACGATATTCCGTGCCGCGCCAGATGACGGTGTTGCCGATGAAGGCGAGCAGCCAGAGAAGAACGCCGAAGAGATCCTTGATCCAAACGAGCCAGAGCCAGGGGACGTGGCGGCAGTGGCCGGTCAAACGACGCATGAGGTTGGCGGCGACGAGCACGCGGAGAAGGAGGCCGGCCGCGACGAGACAGCCCATTGGCGGGACGGGTGCGGCGAGCCAGAGCAGGAGCCAAAGCGTGGTGTTGTTAAGCAGGCTGAAGAAGTAGGCGACGGGCCGGCAGCCACGAATGGTACGCGCCCAACGAACCTGGTGTTGCCAGGCACGGCGCCAGCCGAATTCCGGATCGCGACATTCGGCGACGAGGGGGAGCAGTTCGATGCGACGACCGGAGGCCACGATGCGCTGACCGATCTGAAAATCATCAGCGAGGAATTCCTGAACTGCTTCAAAACCGCCGATGTCCTTCAAGGTCTCACGTCTCATGGCCATCACCGCACCGAGAGCGAAGTCCATCGGTCCGAGGTCTTTCGCCTGCAGGACCTGGGACCAGAAATCGGCATTGATCCCGATGGCTTCCCACCACATGGCGGCATTGCGTGGATTGGCGGCAAGATAGCAGCTGTTGGCAACGCCCACCTTGTCGTCGCGCAGGGGTTGAACGAGTTGGATGAGAAAGTCCTTCGAAACGCAGGTGTCGGCGTCGCTGAGGCAAAAGACCTCGTGCTTCGCGCGGTCGGCCAAGAGGATCAGCTTGGAAACTTTTACGTTGGGGCCAGCCGGTGAATCCAATCGCAGAAGTTGGATGTTCTGAGCCGAATCCTTTTGCAGGCTTTCCACCAACTCGATGGCTGCGTCGTCATCACTCTCCGCGCAGAAGAGGAATTCGATATCGCCGGGGTACTCCTGTTCCAACCAGCTATGCAGGCAGGTCCCCGTTTCCGAATCGACGCCCTTGAGTGGCTTGAGGACGGAGATCGGCGGAACGAAGGAGCGATCGTCGATCGCGTGATGCAAGGGAAAGCGCCGACCGGTGACCCACTGCCAGAGCAGCAGTGCGAGGCTCAGAAACGCGAGCCCGCCCAGAATCGCAGGGGCCGTCATTCCGATCGCCTTGATCGCGTCGCGACTCGTAGGACGGACATTCTTGTCCGTCGAGCACGGATGGGAGAGCGCAAGGTTCGTTCGCCAACAACACCAAATGCGACGGACAGGAATGTCCGTCTTACGGCGAAGAGCGAAGTCGCCATGGATTCGCGATCAGAGCTGATCGGTGGCGGTCTTCTTCGCGATCTCCTCGATCGTGGTCTCGCCGTTGAGGACGCGACGGATGCCGTTGTCCCAAAGTGTGCGCATGCCGGCTTGGATCGCCAGATCCATGATCTGCCGCGAAGGCGCCTTCTGCAGCACGGCATCGCGGACGGGCTCGCCGACGTTCAACAGTTCGGTGATGGCCATGCGACCGCCGAAACCGGTGTTGGAGCATTGTTCGCAGCCTTCACCGTGGCGGAAACTGCCGGCCTCGATCTGCTCGGCTGTGAGCGTGCGCAGGTGCGATTGCTCGGGTTCGTAGGGAATGGCGCAATAGTCGCAATTGCGGCGCACCAGACGAACACCGAGAATACCCATGATGCTGGAAGCCAGCAGGAAGGGCTCGATGTTCATGTTGATCAGACGGGCGAAAACACCGGCCGTCGTGCCGGAGTGAACTGTACTGATGACCAAGTGACCGGTCAGGCCGGCTTGGATCGCGATCGACGCCGTCTCTTGATCGCGAATCTCACCCACCATGATCACCTCGGGATCCTGGCGCATCAGCGAACGAAGCGCTTCCGCAAAGCCGAAATTCACACCGGGATTCAAGGCCGCCTGCGCGACCGTCGCCAGGGGAACTTCGACCGGATCTTCCACCGTCGCGATGCTCATCGTCGTGCCGTGACGTTGGATGAGGTAATTGAGCGCCGAATACATCGCGGTGGTCTTGCCGGAACCGGTTGGACTGTTGAAAAGAATGAGGCCATTGGGCTTGTTGATCAGATCCACGAAGCCAGCGAGCGTGTCTTCGTCAAAGCCGAGGGAGTTGAGGTCAAAGCCGCGTTGCGAGGGATCAAATATACGGCAGACCACCTTCTCGCCCTGAATGGTCGGCATGATGGAGAGACGCAACTGAATGTTGCCGAACTCCGGACCCATGTTGGCCTTGCCGTCCTGGCCGACGCCGGAGAGATGCGACTGCATGTTACCCATCACCTTGAAGCGGCCCGGAATCTTGTCCTTCAGGTCGAGCGGCAGGTGGATCATCTCGGTCAACACACCCGCGATCCGCGCGCGGACAGCGATGGTTTCCTCCCACGGCTCGATGTGAATGTCACTGGCGTTGGCCTCGACCGAATCGAGGACGATGTAATTAACGAGGGTTTCGATCTCCACCTCTTCGAGGGTGACCGACTCAAGGTAATTCTGGGTGTGACTCATGGGGGGCTGGCTGTTCTGACCGAGTTGCCGGAAAGCAAAAACCGAAGGACTGCCGATGTCAGCAACAAATTCGCTCGCGTAGCTCAGGTGTAAGCGGTATGGAACGCCCGTGCCTGTCGAACTCAACGGCAAACAGAAGCGCGCCCTCCGTGGCGCGGGTCAACGTCTCGAGACCACCATCAAGGTCGGTCGCAATGGCGTCAGCTCCGCCTTCCTCAAGGCGGTCGATGAGCTTCTCGATCAACATGAACTCATCAAGGTGAAGTTCACCGAGTTCAAAGATGAGAAGAAGGAACTCGCGGCGAAGATCGTCGAGCAGACTGAGAGCGTATTAGTCTCGCAAGTGGGACACACCGTCGTTTTGTTCCGCCAACAAGCGGATCCGGAGAAGCGCAAGATCAAGATCTGATCAACGCTGAGGCAACGTTGCCGGCGCCGGAGCGGGTGGCTTGGGCTCCTCGCGGGTGGGCAGTTCCTTGTTTCCATTGGCACCGCGCACGTAGGCGACGAAGTGATCGATCCAATACGGACTGCGACCGAAGGGCTCAGGATAGAAGATGGCCACCTTCGCCTTGCGCCAGGGAGCGAAACGCTTCTCACGCTCGACCACACCGTACCAGGGAACGTTGATCTCCGCGCCCAGCTTCCACGAGTAGATGAGGTCGTAATTCCAGTTGAGTGAAAACTCATGATACTCCGTGGTCTGGCGACGAAATCCAGAGCCCAAGGCAATCCACGGCGTGACTTCGGAGCATCCATGTTTCTCCGCATTTGCAGCCGTGCGGCGAAAGATCTCGCGCGTGTACCCGATCTCCGGACCGTTGTATAGCGAGCAGCCGAAGCTGTCGCCTTTTTCATCGAGGGCGAAATACTTGGCCTCACTCCAACCCGAGGGCGAGGCGCCGGGATGCCAGGCGCCGCGGGCGTAGTAGTCCACCCGCGCTTGCGGGAAGATGGACCGGACGATCTCGTGGGCCGTGTCGTACTTCGCCGTCATTGCCTTGTTCCAAGCGGTGTCGTTGGTCTTGGTGTGGAAGCGTTCCGAATCCACCAGCAGAGCGGTGACGCTGACGGTCCCTTGCACGCGTGAGTTGGCCGCCTTCACCGCGTCGCGGATAAACTCCAGGCGCTGACGCAGGTAGGCAAGTTCCGCCCAATGCGTCGGTCCGGTGTCCGTCGGCGGCAAATCCTTGCCGAAGCGGCGATGCCACATCGAAAAGTTTATACCGATCGACGCAGGGATCTTGGGCTTCGTGTCGTTGACCAGCTTGCAGGCCTGTACGGCACGTTCGAGATCGCGGGGCGAAGTCCACTCACCACTGAGGGACAGGGCGTGCGTGATCCGCGCATATTCGAACAGCATCGTGTTCGGGACGTCCTGAAACGGCAGTGGCCAGGAGTAATGCACCTTCTGCAGCGGCTTCAGTCCCCGCAACCACTTGTGGATCTGTTCTTCGCTCGGCTTGGTGTCAGCCGCCCTCGCGGTCGTCGGGCAAACCACCAAAGCCAGCAGCAAGATGAATCGAAACATGTCCGCAGCATCCGGCGGCCTCAGTCCAAAAACAAGTTTCTCCCGGCCTCCAGCCGGTACAAAACCTGGTTACTTACCAATCTATTCGTCGTCGTGAACGTGTAGATAGAATTCGCCCACCCGGATGCCGGCTTCGCGCGGGGCACGGCGGAGGGCTTTGCGGCGGGCGTCGAAGTCATCCCAATCACGGATGCGCTCGCTTTCGGTTTTGGCTTTCCAGAAGTCTCCTTTGCGCTCGCGGCATTCGTCGATCCGGGCGGCGGAGGTGGTGATCCATTCACGGCTTTGCTGCTCGAGGATACGGCCGGGATAGAGACCGACGAGGGCGATCAACCGATCAGGCAGGACGACGAAGTCACCGATCTTGTAATCGAGTCCGTCGCCGGCGAGCAGAACGTCGGCGACGATTTCGCGGAGATCCTGCCATTGCAGATCGGGCTCGCTCGGACGAAGTGTGATCTGCCAGGTCACACCGTCCGTGCCACCTTGCGGATCCTGGAAGCGAAAGGCGTCCATCGATCAATCAGGAGACGATGTCATTGATCACGTGGCCGTGAACGTCGGTGAGACGGAAACGTCGGCCTTGGAAACGATAGGTCAGCCGTTCGTGATCGATGCCGAGGAGGTGTTGGATTGTGGCGTGGAAATCGTGGATGTGCACACCGTTCTCGGCGACGTTGTAGCAAAAGTCGTCGGTCTGTCCGTAGCTGGTGCCGGGCTTGCTGCCGCCACCGGCGAACCAATACGAGAAACAACGGGGATGGTGATCGCGGCCGAAGTTCATGCCGTTCAACTTGCCCTGGCAGTAACTGGTGCGACCGAATTCACCGCCCCAGATGACGAGCGTGTCGTCGAGGAGGCCGCGGCGCTTAAGGTCCTTTACCAACGCGGCGCTGGGTCGATCGGTTTCGCCGGCCTGGCGCTTGATGCCACCGGCGAGTCCGCCGTGTTGATCCCAGCCGGGATGATAGAGCTGAATGAAGCGGACATTCTTTTCCGCCAGTCGACGTGCAAGCAGGCAGTTGGCGGCGAAGGAACCAGGCTTCTCCACATCCGGTCCGTAGGAGGCGAGGGTCTCCGGGGATTCGTTGGAAAGGTCGAGGACTTCCGGGACGGATGACTGCATCCGATACGACATCTCGTATTGCGCGATCCGTTGCTCGATCTCGACGTCGCCAGTCGATGCGAGCTGAATCTGGTGAAGTTCGTTGAGGCGATCGAGCATGTTGCGGCGACCGGCCGCGTCGATGCCGGCGGGGTTGTTCAAATAGAGCACGGGGTCCTTGCCGGAACGGAAACGGACGCCTTGGTGCTTCGACGGGAGGAAGCCGTTGCCCCACATGCGGGCGCCGAGGGGTTGACCGCCCTTGCCCTTGGTCTTGAGGACGACGAAGGCCGGCAGATCTTCGTTGGCGGAGCCGAGTCCGTAGTGCAGCCAGGCACCAATGCTTGGCCGACCGGGGAAGGGTGAACCCGTCTGCATGAAGGTGACCCCGGGCCCGTGATTGATCGCCTCGGTGTACATCGTCTTCACGAAGCAGAGGTCGTCGGCGATGCTGGAAAGATGGGGAAGCTGATCACTAAGCCAGGCGCCGGATTGGCCGTGTTGTTTGAATTTGAACGGTGTCCCGGCCATGGGGATGGAGGCTTGGTTGCCGCTCATGCCGGTGAGCCGTTGGTTGCCGCGGACGGAGTCGGGGAGTTCCTCGCCGTGGCGTTCGTTGAGCAATGGTTTGTAGTCGTAGAGATCCATCTGCGCCGGCCCGCCACTCTGGAACAGATAGATCACGCGCTTTGCCTTCGCGGGAAAGTGGGGGGCTCCCATGACGCCGGTGTC
>JBMYQZ010000238.1:0-7878 GCA_049601855.1 Limisphaerales bacterium
ACCCGCACCCGCGGTCGGGGCCCGCGTGCGAAGAAAGTTCCTTACCCGTTTCATGGTCGATCCTTCCTCCCGATCCTCGATCAGAAGAACCCGAAAGGCTGGGATGAAGTAAACGCCTCACACACCTTTCACGAGATTCAGATGTACTACCCGATGCGTGTCGTGCGCGATCGCAAGTGGAAGCTGATCTGGAACATCGCCTATCAACTCCCGTATCCCTTTGCCTCCGACCTTTGGCGCGCTCCCTCCTGGCAGGCGCAGTGGAAGCTCGGCCCGGACGCCAACTACGGGCAGAAGACCGTCGCTGAATATGTCCAGCGTCCGCAGTTCGAACTCTTCCGCATCGACGAGGATCCGAACGAGAAATACAACCTCGCCGACAGCCCTCGGCACAAGAAGGTGCTGGAAGAGTACAAAGCCAAGCTCAAGCAGTTTCAAAAAGACTTCAACGATCCCTGGGTGATGAAGTGGGATTACGAATGATCTGAAACACCCGCTCACAGCGGTTGTTTAGTTCTCATGAAACTCCTTCGTTCATCAAACCAACCTGGCGTGTTTCAGCGCATGCGTAGCGCCCTCGATGCTGCCGGTATTGGACATCAAGTTCGCAACGAAATGCTTGGTGGCGCGGTCGGTGAAATTCCCCCCACGGAGGCGACGCCGGAGATCTGGGTGAACGAAGTGGACATTCCGAAGGCCTTGGAGGTCCTCGAGCAGATCAAGGATCAGGATAGCGGCGGTCCGTCTTGGAAGTGCATCTGTGGTGAAATCCACGAATCCCAGTTCAGCTCTTGCTGGAAGTGTGGGGCAGCCCAGCCGGACTAGCCGGCCCGTTATCGGGCCGCGCTTGGCGGTAGCGCCTGCAACGGCATCTCCGCATTGAGTTCGTTGAAGTAGTCGGCGGACCAGGCGCTGTTGAAGAGAACGACATTGTGCCCGTCCATGTCCGTGCCGACCCGGGCGCCACTTGGGAGGGAGAGCGCATCAAGTTGTTCTTCGGTCAGTCCTTCAGGGAGCCAGCGGACGACTTCAAAGGGGGCGGACTCCAAACGGGACTCGGCGCCGTACTCGCTTTCGAGGCGGTATTTGACAACATCGAATTGCAGGGGACCGACGGCGGCGAGCAGGGGAATTTTCGCGACTGAATTGCGAAGTTCCATGGCTTGGATCACGCCTTCCTGGAGGAGTTGTTCCAAGCCTTTGCGGAACTGCTTGAATTTGCCGGTGTCCGTATTGTGCAGGAACGAGAAGGCTTCCGGCGCGAAGCGGGGGATCTCGTTGTATTCGATCTTCGCGTCAGACGTGAGCGTGTCGCCGATGCCGAAGTCCGAGAGACCGACCAATCCGATGATGTCACCGGGATAGGCTTCATCAACGGTCTCGCGATCGTTGCCGAAAAGCTTGTGGGAGCTGGACAGGCGGACCTTCTTGTTGGTGCTCGGATGCAGAACCTGCATGTCGCGCTCGAACTTCCCGGAGCAGACGCGGATGAACGCGATGCGGTCGCGGTGCTTCGGATCCATGTTTGCCTGGATCTTGAAAATGAAACCGGAGAAGGCCGGGTGTTCCGGAGTGATGTCGGTGTCACTCGCCTTACGACCGGACGGGGGAGGCGAGTATTGCAGAAAGCCGTCGAGCAGATGTTGCACGCCGAAGTTGTTCACGCCGCTGCCAAAATAAACCGGAGTCGACTCACCCGCCAACACGGCCTCGTGATCGAACTCTTCGCCGGCAATTTCGAGCATCTCCAACTCCTCGGCCACCTGGGCGTAGGTTTCTTCATCCAGCCGATCCTTGATGATGGGATCAGCGAGGCTGCCGACTGCCTCCGGGGCGCGGTATTGCCCGCCTTGGGTCTTCTCGAAGAGTGAGATCTGTTTGCTTTGCCGATCGTAAATACCCTTGAACTCAAAACCGGTTCCCACCGGCCAGTTCACGGGAAATGCGCCGAGACCCAACACGTTCTCCAGGTCATCCAGGAGCTCGAGCGGATTCTTCATCGGCCGATCGCACTTGTTCATGAAAGTGAAGATCGGCACGCCCCGCTGTTTGCAGACTTCGAAAAGCTTGCGCGTCTGCGGCTCGATGCCTTTTGCCGCGTCGATCACCATCACGACGGCGTCGACCGCGGTGAGCACGCGATAGGTGTCCTCGGAAAAGTCCTTATGCCCCGGGGTGTCGAGCAGGTTGATTCGCATCCCTTGGTAGTCAAACTGCAGCACGGTCGAACTCACTGAGATGCCGCGCTTGCGCTCCAACTCCATCCAGTCTGAAGTGGTGGCCCGCTGATTCTTGCGCGCCGTCACCGAGCCGGCCAATTGCACGGCACCACCATAAAGCAACAGCTTCTCGGTGAGCGTCGTCTTGCCGGCGTCCGGATGCGAGATGATGGCAAACGTCCGGCGGCGCTGAATTTCCTGCGTCAGATCCACAAGGGCGCGGACGGTAGCACCCGGCCTCGGTCGCAACACAGAAAAATCTCCCAATCGTGATTTCAACGCGGAACCAGACGAAGGAAATCGAAACCGACCATGTACTTCTTCACGGCAGATTCGTTCGCGCCAATGGTCTCCAGGGTCAGCTTGTGTTTGCCGGCTTTGAGTTCGCGTTGATCGAGCTTGAGGATGCCGGTGGTGCGGACGTCGGGGTAGTCGAAGAGGTCGAGCGGTTCGCCGAGGGCCTTGTTGTCGAGGAGCACGTTGATGATGGCGTAGTCCTTGGCGGTGGTGAATTGGGCCTCGATGTCAAATTTGCCGCCTTTCGGAATGCTGAATTCCAGATCCAGCCGGGCGCGGGGTGTGGCCGAACTCCAGAACAATTGCGAGTCACCGCTCCAACGGCCTTTGCGAAATTTGGACATCCCTTGTTTGCCCACCTTGCCGGTGCTTGCGCGGAGCACTTTGAGCGACTCGCCTTCGATGGCACCCGGGACACGGTTCTTTTCGAACTTGGCCGACTTGCCGCGATCGAGCCGGACGAATTTTCCAACGTGTGGTTTTGGTTGCATCGCGGCCCACTCGCTTTGGCTGACCGAATGGCGCTGCTGAATCAGCACGTTGCCGCCCTTCATGCCGCCGACCACGATGTCGGGGATCTTGTCGGCGTTCACGTCGGCAATCGTGATCTGCCGCCCGATACCGGTGTCTTGGGCGGCCTGCCACGGAATCCAATCCACACCTGATTTCGTGCGCTTCAGTTTGAACCAATAGACCACGGCACCGGCGTTCCATTGCGGACTCTTCTCGTGATGCGAATAGTAAGTCTTCCCGGTGACGATGTCCTTCAGCCCGTCACCATCCATGTCGGCCAGGGCCACGGAGTGCAGTTCGCTGAAAACGACGCCATAGCGATTCTGGTCTTTGCGGGCGCCCATGATCGGATGCTCCTTGAAAGTGCGTTTACCGTCCTTCTCCTGTTGCTCATACCAGGCGAGCCCGAAGTCATGGGCGGCCATGCTCGTGATGACATCGTTGTCCCCGTCACCATCCACGTCGTAGGCATACATCTCGGCGCCGCCGTACGAATTGCTGAATTTCACCACGTGCGCCTTCCAAAGTTGCTGCGACGGATCCTTTGGCTGTTCGATCCAACCGCCGGCACTGATCACGTCCGGGCGGCCATCGCCGTTGATATCGCCGATGCCCAATCCGTGACCGAAGCGCATCGCGGTGACGCGTCCCGAGATGGGTGTGAACTTCCAGGTGTCGAAGGGCTTCTTCCAGTCAATGCTCACGTAGCCGAACATGCCGCGATAGGTGCAGACCAACTCCGGCTTCTCGTCGCCGACCAGGTTGGTCAACTGGGGTGATTCATTGCCGACCGCATCAAAGACCTCGTGTTTCTTCCACAGCCCGGTCACGGATTTCTTCCCCGGGTTTTCGTAGAGATACGCCGGCGTGCCCGGCAACCCGACCACCAACAGATCTGTCCAACCGTTGCCATCGAAGTCATATGGCCAGGTGAAGAAGCTGTTGGCGTAGCGGCTCATCGGTTGCGGCTTGGCCGGATAGAACGCATGACCTTTCTTGAACTCGGGCCCCTCATACCAATGCGGCCCGTAGATGACATCAACGTGACCGTCGCGATTGATGTCCGCGGCAGTGGCGCCTTCAGAGAAATAAACATCCGTCAGATTCCTGACGTCGTAGAGGTGCAGGACAGGATCGGCGGCATGAAGGCAGGAACCGAAGATCAGCAAGGGGAGCAAGTGGGACATTTGCATGTTGGAAGATTTGGTCCTTACCGGCGGTCTGTCGAGTACGCGATTTGCCCAGCGGCGACTTGAATTTTTCGATGAATGGCATATCAATCAGGAAGCACACTTCTCTACCAGATTCCGGTAACATGATGATCAAAGGGCTTGCGGTTGTTTTTTCGATTCTATTCGCGGCGACCAACGCCATGGCGCAACTGAACTTCGAACGGTTGTCACCGGAGAGCGGCGTTCCCGGTGATGCGGTGGAGCTGTTCGCCTCGGGTCTGGACACCAATGCGGCCTACGCGGTGTCCATCAACGGCGTGGCGGCAACCGGCTTGCAGGTGACGGCCAATTCGCTGCAGTTCAACGTGGGAGCCGGCACGCAGAGTGGCGAGGTTGCGATTGCGATTGCCGGTGGCCCGCCGATTCCAACCCAGTTCCATTTCCTTGTTGAGCGACAGATATCAGGACAACTTGTGCCACCACCGGGCGTGTCGGTGGCGGGTTATGAAATCGCTTCGTTCGCCGGGATCTCGACGGTTCTGAGCAATGGGAACTTCAGTGTGCGGGTGCCGCAGAGTGGCGCCTTTGTGCTCACGGCTTTGCGGAATACGAATGACTCGTTCTTTTACGCAGTGGTCACGTCGAGCAATGCCACGGTGACGATCGATGCGGACAGCACGGCGATCGCCTTGGCATTTCTTAATCCGCTGTTCACCACTCGCGTGGACGAGCGCGCGCGGCAGTTGGTGGATCAATTGGGCAACAGCAGTGCGGTAACCTCCTTGTCGGCTGCGATCACGATGGCAGCGGCGGATGGCCGATCGTATTACAACGATGCCCGGGTGGATTCCGCGTTGGAGGCGGTGGTGATGGAGATCATTGGTTCACCTCCCTTGATGCCGGCGAACCTGCGGGTCCCGAGTGTGCTCAAGGGATTGAATCCCGACTGGATCGTTCCGCCCCCCTTCGACCGGGGTGTTGCTGGAAACCACGGTGTCCAACCGGACCGACATCGCGCCGGATGGCTATTTGATCGACGTCTCCCACACCAACATGAACCTGGCCAATGGCAACGACTGGTTGACCGAAATCTTCGAACTCGACCGGTCACAGTTCCCCAATGGCCGCAGTGACATCGCGGGACTGACTCCGCACAGCCTGCCTGCCTTCCTTGATAACCGGCCGGTGAAAACCGGTTATCTTCACGCGGGACTCACGCAGGCCAGGAACGACGTCGTGGAACAGGCTTCAACCTGGCTGGTCGAATTGTTCACTTCCCGGGCCACCAGTTTGGACGAACGCTTCTCGCCTTCCAGCTTCGTGCTCCCGCTCGAACGTTCAGGTGTCTTCATCTCGCAGGCCTACAGCGGGAACGCCTATCGGGGTACCACGTTCTTCGACGGCAATCGGAATCAGGCGAACATCATCGCCAATGCCGACCCCAACCAGAAGTGGATTCAGGCGATGAGCATCAACATCACGATCGCGATGCTGGATTTCATTGCGGCGGCGGTGCCGAACACGAAGTTCGAACCAGAGGAGAGAATCGCGTTCATGCAGACGGTGCTGGTCGATCTCAACAAGGCCCTGCAGGCGCAATCGCAGACCGGCAATGGTCTCACGAAGGAAAAGATCTTCGATGTGATCAAGACGAGCATGATCGCAGCGTTGAAGACCGTGTTCGATCTGGATTCGGTCAAGCGGTTCTTCACCCAACGGATCGACAAGCTCATCATCGGCTTGGGAGACGCGTTCTTCAAAAATCTCGATCTGATCGGTCGCTTGAGTGCCTTGGGCCAGTCGTTTGAGCGGGGAGTCTTCGGCGTCGTTCTGCCAGGTAGTCTGGCGGTCGAGCGGACGGTGTTTGTGCTTGGCAATCCCTTCGAGCCGAAGATCACCAGCTTTCGTCCCCACCGTGGTCGTGAGGGCACGCAGGTGCATTTGTCCGGATTTCATTTTCCGGAGCGGAAAGAGGATGTGGTAGTGAAGTTCTTCACATTGCCCGGCTCCGTTCCGCCGGATGCGAATCCCGACACGATCGCTCCGGCGGCCGAACTGACCGTCCCCGTTCTGCACGCCACGAAGAATTCGCTGTTGGTGGAAATTCCCACCAATTGGGTGGCGGTGTTGGGCAATCAGCCGGCTTACATCAGTGTCAGTGATACCAACAACAATCGCACCACCACGGTCGACCTCGATCCGCCGCATACGGTTTTCAAATTCATCGACAAGCCCACGCTGACGGGCATGACGCCGAATCCGGTGGTCAGAGGTGGATTGATTCTCCTGTTGGGCACGAACTTTGACGCTGAGGGTCGGCTCAATAACGAAGTCATCCTCGACGGCAATCGTAATCTGGAAGTGGTGAACGCCACGGCGACCAACGTGGTGGCCCGTTTGCCGGCTTTGCTGACAGCTGGATCGCACACGGTGAAGGTCAAGTTGGGCGATCGTGAGACGACCACGCTGAATTTTGTCTCGACCGATCCGCGGGGTGAATCCAGCGGATATCAGGGCGGGGTGAGGATCACCATCAACCAGCTGGATTTCTCCAACGACTCGACGGACGGGAAGGTCAGTTTTCTGGAAGCGTTCCTGATCGCCAACAATGGTCGACTCGTCGGCCAGCATGATCCGCGTGAGTTCTTGCCGGCAGGAGATCCGGACAAGATTCCGTTGGTCCCGGCGGAAACGGATTTTGTCGGCGGTGACGATAACACCGGTGCGGGTGGCGGTGCGAACGCGCGGGACACGATTTTTGTGGACTCCGGCCTGACGAATCCGGTGATCGTGCTCACGCAACCCATGCCCGCGCCGATCCAAGGCGATACGCTGGATATGAACGGGCTCGTCATTGACGGCAGCCAACTTGGCGGCATGCCCAACGCCCTGACGTTCGATGGCACGCAGGGGATCAACGTCAAGAACGTGACTTTTCGCGGCTTCGCCGGTTACGGGGCTCACTTCCTCAATGGAGCCGCCGGCAACTTTCTCAACAATGTGCGTTTTGAGAACTGTGGCAAGAGCGGCGTATTCCTTGATGGCGACGTGAGAAACAACAGTACGGAAGGGTTGTTCGTCTCCGGTGCGGGCAAGCACGGGATTCATCTGTCCGGAACCAACGTACGATATAACGCCCTCGAACTGACGCCGGTATCTGTCACCAATCGGCTCGGACTGGTCGAGCATTGCGCCGAATACGGTGTGCTGATCGAGAATGGCGCGACGTTCAATGTCGTTCACCCGGGAACGGTCACAAGCAATGCCATGACCGGGATTCTCGTTCGTGGTTCCAATACCACCCACAATGTCATTGGCCGAAACTCAAACGTCGTTCCTCGCCTGAGCGACATCACGTCCAATGGCGGCCACGGTGTGCATCTGATGGATGGAGTGCAACACACCGTGCTTCGTTATCTCGCACCGGCCGGCAATCAGGGTGACGGTATTCTGCTTGAAGGACCGGACTGCGCGTTCAATCAACTCGATGGCATCTTCACCGGCATCGACTACTACGCCGGCAACAGTCAGCCGCGCCTGCCCAATACCGGGAACGGAATTCACCTGCGCAGTGGTGCGCATCACAACCTGCTGGGTAGCCGCACGCCCGGTGGATTCGGTGAGCGTGGCGCGATCGTGGGCAACCTTGGGGCGGGGATCCTATTGGAAGGAACCAA
>JBMYQZ010000239.1:0-7864 GCA_049601855.1 Limisphaerales bacterium
CGAAGACCTTCCCGATAGCGGCGGGAAGAAAGTCTTCATGAAGATGACGCTGACTGCCCCCGGTTGCGGCATGGGCCCAGTGATCGCCGGTGACGCTCAGAACAAAATCCTCGAACTCGACGGCGTGGAAGATGCGAGCGTGGAAGTGGTGTGGGATCCGCCGTGGCACCAGAGCATGATTTCTCCGGAAGGCCGCAAGGTCCTCGGGATTGAAGGATAGGGCTTATAAGCCCGACCGGTCTATTCGACCTATCCGAATACCTTGTGCATATCCCGCTTCGGGAAGTATTTCCCGGGGCAAAGTGTCTGCTCGAGGTCGTTGTGCACGTAGAACTTCGGCTTGCCGCTCAGCAGATCGTATTTGAGGTAACTCACGAGCTCCTTGAAGGACGCCAACTGCTTCTTGGTCGGCCGGAACTTCTGAAAATCTCCCACCAGACAGATCCCGATCGAGTTCAGGTTGTATTTGCGACTCTTCACGTGGCCACCCTCGATCTGCCGTTTCCAGCGCGACCCGACCTCGATCAGGCCGTCCTTGCTGTTCACGCCATTGCCGATGACAAAGTGATACGCCAAGCCGTTCACCATCCCGCGCTGCTTGTGCGCCCGGCCATAGATCTCAGCATTGCCGTATCGAATCCCGCTGTGATGCGCGATGATATGGCGCCACATCGTCCGCTTGAGGTTCTTGACCTTGACCAATTCCGTCTTCACGTAGCTCAGGCCGGACAGCTTTTGCACCTTGAGCTTCTGACCAATCCGGATCACGTCCGAGCGCAGACCGTTCATGCGCATCAACGTGGTGACGGAACTGCGATATTTCACCCCTAGCTGCGAGAGCGTATCGCCCCTCCGCACGGTGTGATAGCGATAGGCCACCGCGTCCGCCTCCGGCGCACCCAACTCCACCATCGCCGCCGCCGACAACAGTCCTGTCGTGCGGACGAATCGCCGCCGATCAAGGTTCAACATTGAGTCGGGTTCCTGTTCCACGCGTTTTGGATGCATTCAGACGGCAGCATATTTAGGTACGTTGCACAAAAGTGAAATCCTAATTGTCCACAAATGATTCGACGCCAATGGGGCGCAATTCCTACAAGTGAATTGGAGAATCCCCGCTGGCCTCCTCCATGAGGCGGGGTTAGGCTCGCCACTTGTTGTTAGCGCAGATCCGTCATGCAATGCCCCATCGATAACATCAAGTTGACCGACCATGAGAAGAAGGTCGCGTTTCACTTCTGTGAAAAGTGCCACGGGATGTTCTTCACCCGGGACGAACTACTGAAGTGCCTGCAGGCTGGCGATGTGCAGCCCAAGACCGATGCTGCGCCCGAGACGGCTTATGACGTCACGCAAATGGTCGTCAAACGTCATTGCCCCGCCTGCACTTCGACCACCATGGTCGACAAGATTCTCGATGATGTGGCCATCGATATCTGCCCCAGTTGCAAGGGCATCTGGCTGGATGCCAATGAACTGCATAAGATCATCAGCCGCCACGTGCGCAAGCACGGCGATCCCGACAAGGGACATGACGACTACTGGGCCAATGCCGCTACCGCGGGTGACGCGGTGAAGGATTTTCTCACTGGCGCTGGCGACTGGTTGGACGATGCCGGCAGCAGTGTTGGCGAGTTCTTCGAATTTTGATTCATGGCGAAAGTTTGGGTGACCGGAGCCGCCGGCCTGATCGGCAACGAAATCGTCCGTGGCGCCGGTCAATGGGCCACTGATCACGAGGTCATTCCCATCACCCGCACCGAACTGGATCTCACCGACCTAACGGCGATTGAATCCCGTTTTCAGGCCGATGATCCCGATGCCGTGATTCATTGCGCGGCCATGAGCCGGCCCGTGGATTGCGCGCAACAACCGGAGCTCGCCCGGCGCGTCAACGTCGACGCCACCGGCAAACTCGCCGAACTCTTTGCCGACAGATTCCTGCTCTACTTCTCCACGGACCTCGTCCTTGATGGCGCAAAAGGCGATTACACCGAGGAAGATCCTCCCAATCCGCTTCACGATTACGGCAAATCCAAACTCGCTGGTGAAGAGGTCGTCCGCCCCTTCGACCACCATGCCATCGTTCGCTCGGCCCTGACTTTCGGAACCTCCCTCAAGGGCGATCGCGCCTTCAACGAACAGATGCGCGGCCAGCTCCAGGCTGGTCAGAATTTCACTCTCTTCGACGACGAATATCGTTGTCCGCTCAACGCCGAAGTCACCGCCCGCGCCGTCTGGGAACTGATGAATCTTCAAGTGGGCGGCGTGTTCCTGCTCGGTGGACCTGAGAAGGTCTCTCGCTGGCAGATCGGCAAGGCGCTCTACGATCGCTGGGGTGACGTCTCGGGCACCATCAAGCCCGGTTCACTCAAGGACTACGACGGCCCTCCGCGGGCGGCCGATCTCTCAATGAATTGCCGCAAGCTCCAGGCGCTGTTGAGCTTTCCCCTCCCCGGCTTCCATGAATGGCTCGCCGCGAATCCTGACGCCAAAGTCTGAGCCATGAGCGCCTATCGCGGACGCATCGCCCCGTCGCCCACCGGTCGCCTGCACCTTGGTCACGCCCGCACCTTCTGGCTCGCCCACCAACGCGCCAGTCAGGCCAGCGGAGAGATTCTTTTGCGCATCGACGATCTCGACGGCCCGCGCTGTCGCCCCGAGTTCGTTGCTGCGGCGATCGAAGATCTTCGATGGTTTGGACTGGACTGGGATGGCGAACCGATCACGCAAAGCGCCCGGGAGGCAAGCTATCAAGACGCCCTCCTCCAACTGGCGCGCATCGGTCAGCTCTATCCCTGCTTCTGCTCACGCAAGGACATCCAACAGGCCGCTGCCGCTCCGCAGGAAGGCGACGACGAAACCATCTACCCCGGCACCTGTCGTCCACCAGACCCGACCCCGATCGACGTCTCCACTTGGGACCAATTCCAATCCGAATTCAATCAACCCAGAGACGGACGCGTTCCCTGTTGGCGCTATCGTCTGCCTTTCGAAGAGTTGATTCAGTTCACGGACGCGAACTTCGGAGCCCAGACCTTTCAAGTCGGCAGGTCCTTCGGCGACTTCGTCGCCTGGCGACGCGATGGACTCCCCTCCTACCAACTCGCCTGCGTCGTTGACGATGCCGAATTGGAGATCACCGAAGTCGTTCGGGGCAAAGACCTCCTCGCGTCTACGGCCCGCCAACTCTGCATCTACCATGATCTCGCCCTGAATCCACCCAAGTGGTGGCACGCCGAACTCCTACGCGACGAGAACGGCCAGCGCCTCGCCAAACGCCACGAATCGCTCAACCTACGAACCCTGCGCGAGGCGGGAGCAAACCCTCCTGATTGGATTCAGGAGTGGTGCCGATTCGCTTGAACACCAGAGTTTAGCTCAAGAGCTTCCAGACTCGCAGCGCCTCAGTCGCGCCCCAAGCCTGCGCGTCGCAACCGCGCTGTTTATGCGGCGCGTCGCCATCGATGACTTCCGGAATGTGATTCACGCAGCCGCTCCGGAGGACGTGTTCCATACTCGCGAGACTCGCCTTGGCATCGCGCTTGGCAGCCTCAGAATCCGGCCAGGCACAGGCCAGTGCTTCACAATAAACCGGGAACGGCCAGGTCCAGGCCGTGCCATTGTGATACGCCGGCTTCCGACGCGTATCCTCGTCGCCTTCGTACCGGCCCCAATACGGACGCTCAGGATCGTTGAGCAATTGGCCGTTGTCGGATTTGATCGCCAGCGGCGGAGTTGCCGGCAAGGGAGCCAACGACCGCAAGGCACCCGGAATCACCAGATGACGCCGGGCGGCAAGGACGGTCTTCCGCGCCCGTTCGCCGCCGATCAAACCGAGACTCACGGCCAGCAGACAATTGGATCTCAGGGCCTGATCCTGTACCGCTTCGCGCGCCGGAATGTGGCTGGTCTTGGCCAGCAGGCAATCGCCCAGCCAACCCTTCGTTTCCACCCAGAAAAGATCACGCAACGATTCCTCCGCGGTCTTGGCCAACTCGCCCCACGACGTTCTCTCCGCTTCCACACCCAGGCGATCAAGCAGGCGCAACAAACGAATCCACAACGCCTGGATCTCGATTGGGTATCCTTCGCGGGGTGTGCCGGCGGGATAATTGGTGTCCATCCAGGTGAAATGACTCGGACTCCACACCAAGGCCGAGGCCGGATCCATCCGAATACCGTTCGGCGTGCCGGCGATCGTGTTCGACGCGATGCTGCGCAATACGTCCTTGATCGGACGGCCGGCATCGTCCACTGCGAGGTCGTAAATCGAATCATCCGTCACGGCTGCGAAATCCTCGCACACGACCCCGTACCAAAGCTGCGCATCCGACGTATCCCGGTTCGAAGCGTTCGCGCCGTGAATCGTATTCGGCAACGTTCCCTGTTCCTCAAAGCGACCAAAGACCCGAAGGATCTCGCGCACTTCATCCACCATTCCCGCGGCCAACAGTCCGCGCGCGCAAATCAAGGTATCGCGTCCCCAATCGAGAAACCACGGATATCCCGCGATCACCGTCTTGCCCTCGTCTCGCTTGACGACAAAAGCCGAACAGGCTTCCGCCAATCGTGTTCCGAAGTCCTCGCCCA
This sequence comes from Limisphaerales bacterium, assembly GCA_049601855.1. Classification (GTDB taxonomy): domain Bacteria; phylum Verrucomicrobiota; class Verrucomicrobiia; order Limisphaerales; family JAYPXF01. The sequence continues at coordinate 4,594 of JBMYQZ010000239.1, forward strand.
CGCGGGCCGCAAACAAGTCTTGAGGCACCGTCGACTTCTTCTCCGCCGTGACGACAACCTCGGCCACCCCGTCCTTGTCCAAGGGGATTTCAAACCAGCCGGGACTGAACCCATCGCCCGCATCTGTCATACCACGGCTCGCTTCCACGGGATGCGGCAGATTCTCTGACCACTCCGCTGCCTCGTGATAACTGCCAGCCGATGTCCGGATCTCCAAATGGCGACCATCGGACGTGAAGCTGAATCCCGACCTGTCTGGGTTCGGGTTCAACTTGTCGAAGTGTGCTTCCGCACCTCCACTGCGCTTGGTTTCGTGATGAAAATTTCGATCTTCGATGTCGAAGCGAAGAGTCAACCGCACGTGACGATCCCGCGGCAGGTCGACTCCGATCTGCGGTGCCTGTCGAACGAAACGAAATACCGTCGTGTTTTCGCCGGGCACCATGCTGGCCGACATCGCGACCTCCACACTTCGTCCATCGCCCGCGCTGGCCAGAAAGCGCCAGGTCGCTGACGGACCCGACTCGAATTCCTGCAGGCTGTCATAATCCAATGGCCCGATAAACCCGTCCGCATCGAGCCATGCCCTCAGCCGCTTCACGAACACATGTCGATCCACCGGCAGTGAATCGTGCAGATTCGCGCCCAGCACACAGTCGTATTTGGACGTGGTCCGCCCGAGATCGACACACATGCGCGACATCGCCCCCCGACCATTGGTGAGCAACACCAAGTCGTCCGGCGCGGGTAGTTCACCGGTATCCGCCGGTTCAGTGGATTGAAACAACAGCTCGGCGTGAAGGTGTCGTTCACCGTCGGCATAGCGTTCCAGTCTCAGTTGGGCCGACGCCGTCAATCCTTCACGAGGGGCGAACCAACAAATGTGGCATTCACCCGCGGGGACGGATTCCAGTCGCTCAGGAAATTCCAGCGCGTCCGAAGACAACTTCACGCGAAACGGCGTTTCGTCCCGGATCAACAACCAGCTTCCATCGGGAATAACCGTCACCCTTCTGCAGTCGCCCACCTCCCACTCAACAACGTTGACGAACGGATCCGCACCCCGAAGTTCCGACAGCAGCTCAGTGTGCTCCTCGTCGTGTCCCAGCGCAGACGCCGCGGCCAGAAAACGAACCGGGCTCTCCTGCACCAAGGAAGCCAACTCACGCCAGTCGCACCGGGCAATGTGCCGCGGGCGGACCGCAGTGGCAATCGCTGTCAAAGCCCGGGACGCAAGCAGTCGATCGTTCGCGTAGGAGGTTTTTTCATTCGCTGAACGCCCAAGGCAAAACACTTCACCGGGCTTGAGACCAAAGGTGATCGATTTCTTATCCGCAACGATCGCCGGCAGCGGCTGACCCAGTAGTTCCTCGGTCAACCCGTCCGTCGGGTAGCGCTTGTCCGCCGTCAGTTCGATGGACTGCGGTTCCTCGATGTCCGTATTCACGAGCACCAGAACTGCTTCGCCACCGCAAGCCGACTCCCGCCAGAGCGCGTAGACATCTGAACCGGAAGGACTCAGGCGCTTCAACTTGGCCCCGTCGAAGAAACATGGATGCGTGCTCACGAGTGCGTTCAGCTTCGTCAGCTCATCGACGATGTTGTCCGTCGCATTCCAGTTCAACCCGTGCGCGGCGTGCACTTTGATCTTCTCCGGTGCCAGCCACTCCACGCCACAGGTAAAGCCGTAGCCGCCGCTCACGCTCGTGAGCGCACAAAGACGATTGCGCATCAACGACCATTCCCGGCCCTTCGCGGCCAGACGTTCGTTGTCATGCGTTTCGCTGTAGTTCACCAGCAACCCCACGCGGGAACTCTGTTTCAGCGCATGATCGAGATAGCCACTCAACTGCACACCGGTGTACTCTTGGAACAACTCCGAATACGCCCACTGCATTCCGCCGAGCGTCAAAAGATTCTCGGTGTCGTCCCAGCCACCACCCAATCCCTCCAGCAAAAAGACCGCGTCCGGGAACTCCTGCCGAACCCTCGCCACAATGTGTTGCCAAGCCGGCGCCGGAACTTTGTATCCGGCATCACAACGAAATCCATCGACCCCGCGCCGGCACCATTCCAGAAACACGTCTGCAAGATGTTCCCAAAGATCGGCATCCTTGTGGGCGAGTTCCACGAGATCACCCCACTTCACACCCCAGGCTCCGGGGCTCTCAAACTCCTTCGTCTTCTCGTCCCGAATGAACCACTCCGGCCGATCTTCAAACAAGGTTGAGCCCCATCCCGTGTGATTGATCACGAGATCGAGGAACACCTTGCCGCCCAGTCGATGTGCTTCGTAGGTCAGCTCTTTGAACTGCTCAACGCCTGTCGACTTCTTGTCGAAATCCACCAAGGCCGGATCGATCCCGGTCAAGTCCTGCACCGCGTAGGGACTGCCAAAGCGCCCCATCTTCGCCATCGTCGTCGGCGTGGGGCTGACTGGAAGAAGATGTAGAATCCGGCATCCCAGCTGATCGATGATGAAAGGCAATTCCGCCTGCAGATCACGCAAGGTCCCCGACTCCGGAATGATCGTCAGACCCTCGTCTTTCTCGAGCTTCTGCCATTCCTCCTCCTGCGCCTCGTCAATGGTCTCCGCCTTGCCCTTGTTGCGCCCGAACATCCGCGCGAAAGCGCAGTAGATCGTATTTCCTGTCCGATAGTCTGCCGGGTGCACGGAGATCCCAATGTCATCGCCATCCGGCCAGTGTTGAAATCCTTTGCCATCCATGGCGTAAGGCTTCGCCTCGAAATAGCCCACTTCGATCAACGGCAGCGAAATCACCCACCGGTTCTTGTCCCACTTCATCGGGACATCACGCCACGAGGCTCCAGCCAGCGAGACCTTCTTGAACTTGGACTCGATGATCTCCTTCCGCTGGATGGCCGCCCGGCAAAGATTCGTCCGCAAACGCGCATTCCAACCCTTTTCATGCCATTCGATCGCCCGTGCACCAGCGATTGAAAACTCCACAAAATCCCCCACGAAACGCATCATGCGTTCCCCTGGTTCCGGCTTCATCGTCGGCTTGCTCATCGCGGCCGCAGAGCATTCCAAGCAATCACGGAAATGTCCACCTCCCCGCGTCAGCGGGTATGTTCAATGTGATGTATCGATCGCGCCGAAGCCCTGTCCTTCCGGCATCCTGCCGGGAGTTCCAAGCGCGACATTCGCACCAAACGGATGGAATCCCCTCCAATTATCTGTCGTGGAACTTGATGCCACCAACACGAATCACGCGTCAATGCTCCCGGCAGGATGCCGGAAGGACAA
>JBMYQZ010000240.1:0-7848 GCA_049601855.1 Limisphaerales bacterium
GCGCGTCGATGACTTCTTGATTGCCTTTCATGGGAGTCTAAGTAGCAGCGTTCAAATGCGCCTGCAAGAAAGACAGGAGGTTTTGCGAAATTGCTAATGAGACGCAGTTGCAAGAGCTCCCACGAAGCTTCAGCTACCGAGCTTGAGGAAATTCTTCATGATCGTCCGGCCGCTCTCGGTAAGGATGCTTTCCGGATGAAACTGCACGCCCCAGATCGGGTGCGACTTGTGGCGGATGCCCATGATCTCACCTTCCTCGGTTTCCGCCGTGACCTCGAAACAATCGGGAATCGTCTCCGGCTTGAGCACCAGCGAATGGTAACGGGTGGCAGTGAAGGGATTGGGCAATCCGGCGAAGACATCCTTGCCGTCGTGCTTGATCGGCGAGGTCTTGCCGTGCATGAGGCGGTAGTTCACCACCACCTCGGCACCGTAACAGTGGCCGATGCACTGATGCCCGAGACACACACCAAAGAGTGGGATGCGGGGACCGAATTCCTTGATGATCTCCGGCGACATCTTCGCCTCATTGGGCGAACAGGGACCGGGAGAGATCAGGATACGTTCCGGCTTCAGTTCCTCGATCTTGTCGAGCGTGATCTGGTCGTTGCGATGCACCTGCATCTCCACGTTCAGCTCGCCCAGATATTGCACCAGGTTGAAGGTGAACGAGTCGTAGTTGTCGATGACCAAGATCATGCCGGCCGGATAAATACCCGATGCGCCGGGAATTGCCAGCAATTCCAATGTTTGCCTCGCCCCCAGTGAGCTGTTAAGCCGGTGGCATGAAACGCATCTGTTCCCTGGTCCTCTTGCTCCTCGGCCTGGGATCCGCTCCCGCAGCGGAAAAACCGAATGTTCTGTTCATTGCCTCTGACGATCTGAACGACTGGATCGGCGCCCTCGGCGGCCATCCTCAAGGTCGTACCCCCAACATCGACCGGTTGATGAAACGCGGCGTGATGTTCCGCAACGCCCACTGCGCCGCGCCCGCGTGCAATCCTTCCCGCGCTGCGCTGATGACCGGGCTCCATCCGACGACCAGCGGTGTTTACCTGAACTCCAATCCGTGGCGCCCCGTGCTGCCCGATGCGGTGACGCTCCCACAACACTTCTCCCGCAACGGCTACCTTTCCGGTGGGGCCGGGAAGATTTATCATGGCCGCTACGAGGACGCTGCCTCATGGGATCACTACCTGCGCAAGGGCAGCGATCCGAAACCTTCAGCCAAGGTGGCAAAGGACAAGCACAGCCGCGCCGGTGGTGTCGTCTGGGGCGTGCTCGATGCGAAGGATGAGGAGATGAACGACTACAAGATGGTTTCGTATTGCATCGAGCAGCTGCAAAAGAAACAAGATCAACCGTTCTTTCTGGCCTGCGGAATCTACCGTCCGCACATGCCGTGGCAGGTCCCGCGCAAGTACTACGACATGTTCCCGATCGATGAGATCCAACTGCCCAAGCACAAGGAGGACGACCTCAAGGATCTTCCACCGGCCGGAGTCGCGATGGCCCGGCCGTCCGGCGATCACGCGAACATCCTGAAGACCGACAATTGGAAGTACGCCGTGCAGGGATACCTTGCCAGCATGACGTTCACCGACGCGATGGTGGGCCGGCTGATGGACGCCTTTGACAAGAGTGCCCACGCGAAGAACACCATCATTGTCTTCTGGACCGATCACGGCTGGCATCTCGGAGAGAAAAAACATTGGCGTAAGTTCGCCCTGTGGGAGGAAGCCACCCGGGTCCCGTTGCTGATCGCCGCACCCGGTGTCACCAAGCCCAATCAGATCTGCGATCGTCCCGTCAGCCTCATCGATCTCTATCCCACGCTCATCGATCTGTGCGGTCTTCCGCAGCGATCCGAACTCGATGGTCAAAGCCTCGTTCCCTTGCTCAAGAATCCGAAACGCGAATGGGAGCGCCCGGTCCTGACCACGCACGGTTTTCAGAACCACACCCTCCGCACCGATCGCTACCGCTTCATCCAATACGCCAATGGTGACCGGGAACTCTACGACCACCGGGATGACCCCATGGAGTATCGCAATTTGGCCAAGCATCCGAGATACGCCGACCGCGTCGGGCAGCTCTCAAAATCCCTGCCAAAGAAAAACGCACCGGAAGCCCCGCGGGAACAACGCAAGAAGAAGAAAAAGAAGTAGGCCTTACTTCGCTTCCTGCGCGGAATCCACCTTCCAGTTGCCGTCAGCATCCTTGGAGAAAGTGAATTTCCACTTCACCTTGATCGACGTCATCCCTTCGGCATCTTGGAGGCGCACCATGGCTGTGGCCTTGTCGCCGTCTTCGGACACTTCATCGTAGCCGGCGACTTTCATGCCCATGGATTCCTTTTCCAGGTATTGAGTCACCGCGGGGGAAAAGGCGTCTCCGCTGACGCTCTTACTGCCACCGCATCCAGTTGTCATCACCGCGACCAAAACGATCGCAGCCAATAGTGTCATCCAGTTTTTATGTAATCTAAAGTTTCCAGCCGGCGCGATAATCGTGCTGGAGGAATTCATCCACCGCGGGAGCGCCGATCGCCTTTAGGTTCACCGGATCCCAGTGGATCTTGCGACCCGATCGATGAGCGGCGATGCCGAGCAGAGCGGCTTCGGTGAGCGGACCGGCATAGCTGAAGTCCGTACCGGAAATGCCGCCGTTCTTGATGGCGTGAATCCATTCCTTGTGATGCCCGATGGAGTCTTCGATCCACGGATCGGGTGCCTTGAAATCCTTGAAGTTCTCTTCGGGCAACAGTTGGCGCTTGGTGTAATTGGCAATGAGCTGGCCCTTCTCGCCGACGAACAACACGCCGCTGCCATACTTCTTGAGCAGATCGGCACTCACAAGATGGGTCGGGCGATACTTGCCCTGATACCAGGTGAGCTTCACCTCCGGCATGTCCCCGCGCGCCGGGTAAAGGTAATCCACCTTCATGTCGCGAGTGGCAAAGATCGGGTGCGGGTCAGTGCCGGTCGCCTCGATCGTCGAGGGATAAGAAAGCTTGAGCGACCAATGCGGCAAGTCGGAGAAGTGACACCAGAAGTCCGCCTGCGTGCCGCCGCCGAAATGCCAGAAGTTGCGCCACTTAAAGGGCACGTATTCGGGGCGATACGGCGTGTACTTCACCGGTCCGAGCCAAAGATCATAGTTCACTTCCTTGGGTGCGGGACCCGGATTCGGATCGAGTTCCATGGGACCGTAGGTCGCCCCGCACCAGACATGCACCTCGTTGACCTTGCCGATGGCACCCGACTGCACCAACTCAACGACGCGGCGGTAGTTGGAAAGCGGGTGCGAATGAATCTGGTTGCCCATCTGGGTCTTTAAGCCCGTCTTCGCTGCCAGGTCGGTGAGGATGCGTGCTTCGGAAACCGTGTGGGTCAGCGGCTTCTCGCAATACACGTGACGCCCGCTGCGCAAAGCGGCCGCGGCCGCGACGGCGTGCGTATGATCGGGCGTGCTCACCACCACGGCATCGAGATCCTTGCGCTCGAGCATCTTCCGATAGTCGACGTATTCATCCACCTTGGTGAATTCCTGTTTCACCTTGGCCATGTTCCGGCCATCGACGTCGCAGAGCGCCATCACGTTCACCTCGCGCTTGAGGCCATTCAAATTCGCGCGTCCGCGCCCCATCGGCCCGACGAAGCCAAGGTTGAGTTTGCCGCTGGGCGGCGCGCTGATGGCGTTGGGAATGAAATTGAAGGCAGCCACACCGGCGGCGGTGGCCCCGAGGAATGAGCGACGATTCATGCTGGTTTTCATGGAACGAAGGAAGTCTAAGGCACGATCTGCCCGTTTGAAAACGCTGAATCCGAGCCTCCGAGCAACTCGCCCGCGAAAGCCGGTGTTTACGTTCCTGTATCCGGAACCCGATCCACGATTCACCGACGTTTACGCCTCCTTTACATTCGCTGAACCGGAGCGCTAATCCCAGGTGGTAGATTGGTTTTGTAGACCGGGCAAAGGCAGAACGGCACACAAACCCAGCCAGCCCCATGAAACATAAACTCCGTTACAACCGGAACTACACCGTGACGTTGATACCCGAATCCAACCGCAGAAAACCGAAGAACTGGCCGCTGACCGCGACTTGGTGCGTAATGCTCATTGCGACCACCGCGCTCAGCATCGGTTCGATGGTGGTGGCCCTCGCGGAACCGGATCCGAACCTCACGCCACCGGCTCACATGGCCACTGGCTCAGTCCTTGGTTCATGACTGGACGGAGCCGGTCCCAAGTGGCTTTGGGCCCGGCTCCCACCAGATCTACTTCACGTGGCGCCACATTTCCCTCCGGCGAAACGATCAAGAACCCCAGATTCAGCGGCAAAAAACACCTTCATGATTTCTAGCTGACACTCGGCATAAGCCAGAGCATGCGAACGAGACTGAACAAGGTGACGGCCAGAATCAGGGCACAGAAGATTCGTTGCCAGATAACCAATGAGCGCCAGGACAGGAACAGCACGATGCCGTAAACGAGCGTCATGATCAGGGGCCGGGTTGCATAGGGAACGGGCTTCCCGTTGCTTCCTCGCACACGTTTCCGGCGATCGCACCGACCAGGAGACAGAACCCAAACTTCACGGACTGCCTAAACTCCGCCAGCCCTGCCCGAATGGTCGGGTATTTCTTTTCAGGCATGACTCCGCGATTCGGAATGAATGGTACCAATCTCCGATCGCAGACGTTCCAAGGATTGCTCCATCCCTTCAATCGCCAGGCTATTGGGCTGGTATCGCAGGAGGCAGAATTCCTGCGTCAGAACGCGCGCCGGTTCGAGCGCTGCGCCCGGCAGTGACTTCAGGGTGATCAGGAATTCATTGGGGGTCTGGTGCGGTGCTTTGCGATAACCAAGCTCGGAAAGCATCCGCAGCATCTGCCCGTAGCAGTTCTCGGCGTATTCGATTCGTCGTTGGCGTTCGGCTTTCGGATCATCCGAAACCATGACCGGCTTATGCCGTCGCCAGACATAGATGAGCGCGAGCACAATGAACAGGCCGACAATTTTAACCAGATGTGTCTGGGCTGCGGCCGTGGCTTCACGGATGGCTTCGGACGAAAAGCTGATGACGCCTTGTTGATCGGCGCGACTGAAGTTGACGAAGTTGGCGTACCACATCACGTCGAGGGCATCGAGGAGTTCGGCGATGTCCATGCCGCCCAGATCCATGCCCCCGCGGGGAGTGGCGTCGAGTTGCACCCAGCCTTGATCTGGGAACCACGCTTCCGTCCAAGCATGAGCATCGCGGAAACGAATGTCATACCACCCGGAGAACCAGTTCTTGCGGCCCGGTACAAAACCCACGACGACCCGACTGGGAATCCCCTCGGCGCGCAACAACAACGCCAAGGCAGAGGCAAAGCGCTCACAATGACCACGTTGCTCGCTGAGCAGGAAATCCTCGAGGGCACTCAGGCGATTGAGATTGGGAGCGCCCAGTTGGTAGGTGAATTCTTCGCTCAGGTGTTCCTCAAGTTGCCGGGCCTTCGCAAACGGACTCACCGCCCCGGCCGTCCGCTCGTCCAACCATTGTCGCAGCTCCGGCGACAAAGGCGGGTGACGCCGCAGGAGAAACTGACGCTTGCGGTTCAAGGGCGCCGGACGCGGTTGGGGGCGAATCCAATATTCGTAGCTATTGTTGGCGGTGTTCCAGATGCCACGGGTTTCGATGACGGCGTTTTGATTGATGTAGGCGCCGCGAAAGAAGTTGCCCTTCAACGTGGTAATCTGGCCGTCGTAGGGAATCGTGTTGCGCAGATAATTGGCATTTTTCACCCGCACGGATCGATGGACGAGATTCGTGGACATGTCCGCGCTCGGTCCGTGCAAGATATAGCGTTGCGGCGCCGGTTCGGATTTCCAGACGCCCTCGTTGTAGAGCGTCAGGCTGAACATCCGCAGGTATCCAACACTGCGACCGTCCACCTGCATCAGAATCTCGCTCGAATTTGCCCGCCCACCGAAAGACGGGTCCAGCATATCGTCCAAGAGGTTGTTTGATCCCGCACCCAGCGAAGGCGCCCGGAACGCATTGCCCATCAGGCCGCGCGGGGTGACAAAAAAGAACACCACCAAGGCGCCGAAGAGAAACAGCATCGCCGACCAGGAAATCTTCACCCGCGGAACCTTGCGCAACGCTTCCTCATCTTCGACCAGTCGTTGCTGTTCGATTTCCGCCAGCGTGCGTGGCAACAGGATCAACGTGGCGAACAGGACCAGGATGAAGCGGTAGTCCAATACCACCGTGCAGGCCACGCCGATCTGCCCCAGCGCCACGATCAACGAGAATACTTTCTCCCGGCGATCCAGATTGCGCGTCAGCCGACTGGCCTGCAACAGGGTCAAGCCGTGTCCGATGAAGAAGTGTTTACTGGCGCCAAAGGGCTCTGCCAAAAGACCGCCAGCCGCACACCCCAGCAACATCCCCAGCATGTCAGAGGTCTGTCCGAGGTGCTTCCCTGCGCGCTGCATCCGCAGGCAGGCGAACCAGAGGCCGACATTGAGCAGCGGCATCACCCAGTCGTCCCACGACAGGCCTTGGCAGATGAAGCCAAGCAGGATCAACCGGTTCAGAGAACTCTTCATGGCAGCAGCCCGTCCTCCGCGTATCGCTGGCAATTGGGTTCCCTCGCCGGCAACTCGCCGGTTTGATAGACGGTGACCTTTCGTCCGTTGGCGATCAGCTCTTCAATCGCATCCGTCACGGCCGTCTCGTGATCCGTCAGAATCACGTGGAGGGCCGCTTTGCGCGAAAGTCGCTCCACGGCATCGTGCAGGCGCTCGGCCGTTAGACAACCCGGCGTGGCATCGATCTCCGCCAACTCGTCGAGCATCATCTGACCATCATCGAAGGGAGGGATGATCTGCACCTCCGAGCGGGCGAGATCGACCAGTTCGACGTGATGACCCTGGTCCAACGCGGCGTAGGCCAACGAGCCGGCCAAACGGGCGGCATGATCGAGGATTTCACCATCACCGGAACTCCCCGCATCCAAAACGATTGCCACCCGACCGGACAGTTCCTCGTCATAATTCTTTACCATCAACCCCAGCCCCTTCGCACTGCTCGGCCAATGAATCTGTCGCAGCGAATCGCCCGGACGATGTTCGCGCACACCGGAAAACGAGTCACCGCTCGCGACCTGGCGCTGCCCCCGAAACTTCCCCCCGACCATCACGTCGAAGCCCGCGGCCCTCGGTGGTGGGACATGATAGATGTCCGGATGCACGATCGTGCGTCCGCTCAGTCGTTGGGTCTGACTCACCTGGATCAACCCAAAGGGAAAGCGCGTGCTGACAATCGTCGCCTCATGTTCATAGACACCGCGACGATCGAAGCGGTGATCTGGCGCGGGATGCACGGAGTCTTCGCCCTCGATGTGTGGCACTTGAAAGAGCGTCTTGTCACCGGTGGACACACTGATTCCACCAATCGGACGACCACCCACATTCTCCGCCAACCAACTCCGGTCCGGCCTCTGGCCTTCCACCACCCGCACGGTTTCCGGAGCATGCAGTCGCAGTTGCTTCAAGGTCCGTCGACCCGCAAAGGTGTTCACGAAATAACAACCGATCAACGCGCCAATGGGCACCAGCAACAAACTTGATTGCGAGCTGATCGAGGAGAGAAAGAGGATGAACCCGATGAAGATCAACAACCAGCCGAGCCGGGTCACGCTGTAGCGCATCGGCGAACGATGCGGACTCGCCGGCTCGTCCCGCCACTGAGAGTCCACCGTTGGCGCCGCGACGCTCATGGATCAAACCGGCACCGTCAGCGACTCGAGTATTCGATCAATCACATCGGCCGCATTCACGGAAACCGAGCGG
>JBMYQZ010000241.1:0-7842 GCA_049601855.1 Limisphaerales bacterium
TCCAGTTGCAGTCCGCCGGTGAACATAAGAGCGCCTGGCACAATACTCATGACCGAGTCTTCCTCGGCGGCGATTACTGGGCGAACCCGATGGAGGATTGGCGGGTGAAGGATGGTGCAGTCGAGGTGATCACCGGCGGTGCCTATCGGAATATTCAGCTGATCACCCACGAGTTGACGAATCCCAAAGGTTCCTTCGAGATGTTCGTGAACATCGAGCGTGTAGATACCGCAAAGGCGGACACCGGGGCAGGCTTCAGTATCGGTATTGAGGCGGACATCAAAGAGCACCGGGCCAACGCTTTCGCTCCCGCCGGAATCAAGACGGGCGTCGTGAACGGCGAACTCCTGCTCGGGAAACGGGCCGTGAAGTTGAAGGGCGGGAAGGCGGCGAACTACATTCTCAAACTGAGCGGCCAGCCTGCCGGTGCGCAATACGCTCTCACCGTCGTAGCTCTCGATGCCAAGTCCGGTGATGAGCTGGGTGGTGTGTCGATCAAGACCTCACCGGATTCCATCCTCGGAAACATTGCCTTGGTGAACAACTTCAACCCGACGAAGCGCCGCGGTGGAGCGAAGAACGGTTCCCGTCACCGCTTCAGCGATTGGACGGTGTCCGGCGACGCCTTCACCGTCGACTTGAAACGCCGCTTTGGTCCGATCATGTGGTCGATGTATTCGCTCTACGATTCCCGGAGCAAGGAAGGGTTTGTGATGAAGCTCAGCGCCTTGACCGGACCGCTGGGCGCGAAGGACAGCAAGGACGTTGAACTCAAGGTGCGGCGTAGCGGCGGATGGGAATCGCTCGGCACAGCCAAGCTCGACACCGACGCGTGGACCGCGACCTTCCGCATCACGAACTGGGACGAGACCGAGGCCACGCCATTTCGGCTGACCTATCGCAAGCAACATCGGGATGGTTCGGCCAGTGAGCACTTTTGGACAGGGACCATTCGTGCCAATCCGAAGGATCGTCCGCTACGCATCGGCGGACTGACCTGCCAGAACCACTACGGCTTTCCCTATGCACCCGTTGCCGAGAATCTCCTGCGTCTCGATCCGGACATGCTCTTTTTCTCCGGTGATCAGCTCTACGAGAGCCACGGCGGCTATGGCCTGATCCGCGAACCGGCGGAGCCCGCTATCCTCAACTATCTCCGTAAGTATTACATGCACGGCTGGTCCTTCCGCGAAGCCATGCGCGATCGTCCGACCTACTGCATTCCGGATGACCACGACGTCTTCCACGGAAACATCTGGGGCGAGGGTGGCGCGAAATTTGACAGCAGCACGCGCGATCCTTCCAAGGGCGGCTATCGCGAGCCGGCGCGCATGGTCAATGTCGTGCACAAGACCAATTGCGGTCACCATCCCGATCCCTACGACAAGACGCCCGTGAAGCAGGACATCAGCGTTTACTACGGCGACTTTGTTTACGGCGGTGTCGGCTTCGCGGTACTGGGTGATCGTCAGTGGAAGAGTGGCCCCGACCGGGTGACGGAAGGATTGAAGCGTTCCGATCATGTGATCGATCCCGATTACGATACCTCCCGACTCGACAAGCCGGGACTCGAGCTGCTCGGCGAACGGCAGGAGAAATTCCTGACGTACTGGGCCAAGGACTGGCGCGCTCACAACATGAAGGTGCTGCTCAGCCAGACCGTTTTCGCCGCTGTGGCCACGCATCACGGTAAATACGATGGCTACCTCAAGGCCGACCTCGATTCCGGCGGTTGGCCGCAGACCGCCCGGAACCGCACGGTCCGCATCCTCCGGGATTCGATGGCGCTGCATATCAACGGCGACCAACACCTGACGACCCTGGTGCAATACGGCGCGGATAAACCACGCGACAGCATCTGGTCCTTTTGCACACCAGCGATTGCGGCTGGGTATCCGCGTTGGTGGCGTCCGGATGAGGTCGGCATGCCGCACAAGAATCGCCCCGCGCACGGTCGGGACCACACGGGTGAATTCAAGGATGGCTTCGGCAATCACGCCTATGTCTACGCCGTCGGCAACCCGGAAGTTGGCACCAAGCCGAATCGCTACGACAAGGCGCACCAGAAAGGCAGCGGTTTCGGACTGATCACCGTCGATACGAAGAAGCGTAACTACAAACTCGATTGCTACCGTTTCTCAATCGATGCCACCGACGGCAAGCCTGGCAACCAATTTCCCGGCTGGCCCGTCACGATTCATCAGCGTGAAAACCGTGGTGAGAATCGACTGAAGTAACCCGCAGGCTTTTTCTCTGATGCAACTGCGAGCGTGAGCAAGTAGACGCGCTGGGCGGACGATCGGCCCGCTCACGCTCGCGGCTACGTTGGTCTCGCGGATTCGTGCCCGTTCAGGCTGGTGATGGCTTCCTCTACGGCTTCACTCAACACCTTCATGCCTTCTTGCAGGGCATCCTCGGTGATTGTCAAAGGTGGGCAGATCTTGATCGTTTGTCCCCAGGCACCGACGGGAGCAAAGAGTAGAAGGCCTTTTTGGAAACAGAGTTCGATGACGCGATGGGCGGTGTCGTGATCGGGATCTTTCGTTCCCGGCTTTACCAATTGCGCTCCCGCTACCAATCCCTTGCAAGAGATACGTCTGATTCGATCGGGATACTTTGCCTTAAGCGCTTCGAGCGCCTTGGTAAGTACGGGTTCTCCGGCGGCGGCATTCTCGGTGAGCTTGGAGTTAACGATCTTGCGCAAATTGGCCAAGGCCGCCGCGGCGCAGATCGGATTGCCGCTGTGAGTGCTGACGAGTGAGCCGGTGCCAAATTGATCGAGGATCTTCGAACGACCGATTACGGCGGAGACCGGAAGGGAACTGCTCAGTCCTTTGCCGGACGTGATCAGATCCGGATCGACGCCGTAATGCTCAAAGGCCCAGAACTTGCCGGTCCGTCCACAGCCGGCCTGAATCTCGTCGAAGACCAACACCACCTCGTGCTGGTCGCACCACGCGCGGAGTTTCTGCACGAATTCGACGGGTGCGAAGTCGGGGCCGACGCCTTGGAACGATTCCATTACGACACCGGCGACGTTCTGGGGTTCGAGTCCCTGATCTTCGATCGCGCGTTCGAAGGTCTCGAAGCCGACGTCTTCCTGCCAAAACCCGTCCGGGAACGGCGCGTTGAACAGCCGTGGATCACGTTCGACGATCCAGTCTTTCTGGCCAGGGATGCCGCCAACCTGTTGGGCTCCAAGCGTGCGTCCGTGGAAACCGCGATCAAATCCGACCACCGCGACCTTGTTGTGACCACCAACCATGACTCCGTGCGCGCGACAACATTTGATCGCGAACTCGATCGCTTCCGCTCCCGTCGAGAGCAGGAAGACCTTGTCCAATCCGTCAGGCGCCAGCGATGTCAGGAGATCAGCCAGTTCACCACGTTTCTCATTGTAGAAGGCGAAGGAATGCAGCAGCCCCTGCTGGGCCGTCTCGATGATGGCGGTCTGAACCTCCGGTGGATTGTGTCCGGCATTGGTGACCAGCACGCCCGAAGTGAAGTCCAACCACTTGTTGCCAAACTTGTCGAAGACGCATACATCCTCCGCGCAATCCCAGAGAATGGGTGGTTGGCACTCGGATGCGGCCGGTTCGAGTGAGCGGATTTTGGTTAGCACCGGGATGGAATCCGGATGGGGCAGCGGACTCACGATCCGGCGATAGCGTGAATCGAGGAGCGGGACTTCAATCGGTTCCAGACTAAACGGCTTGGCCATAGCGCGCGGGGTTTTGTCACGGAATGCGGCGGGAGGAAACCGTTTTTACCGCTCAGCCAGCTCCTATTTGTCCTGTTCCGCCAACAACTGCTCGACCAGCGTGACAAGATTCTGGCGGGCGTTTGTGTCTCGAAGGTTGCCGTGCTTGTCGACAATCCAAAGAGCCGGAATCTGTTTTACCCCGAGGATTTCGCGCAAACTCTTCAGCTTGCTGCCCTGATCGTGATGCTGCGGCCAGGGAATGCGTTTGTAATTCACCAAGGACGCGAGGGCATTCCGGTCCTGGTCGAAATTGATGCCGAGGATCTCCAGTCCCTTGGCGTGATGGCTGCGGTAGAGTTTCTGCAACTCCGCGAGTTGGGTCATGGACGGGGCGGACCAACTGGCCCAGAAGTCGAGCAGGATGACTTTGCCTTTCAGCTTCAAGGTGTCGATGTCTCGGCCGCCGACCGACTTGAACTTGATGCGCAGCGGTTTGCCGATGCGTTGGGCCTTGAGCAAGATTTCCTGCGCCGCCTGTTTGACCCCGGGAGGTGCGTTGCCTTCCTGGATTTCCTTGGCGATTTGTGCGGCCTTCATGGCTGGCGATCTCAGGGCGAGCGCATACAGCATCTGATAGGTCTCAGGATGCTTGGGGAATTCTTTCTGCAAATCACGAATGCCCCGTTCGAAGGCCGCCATCATGTCCTTGCCTTGCGCCTGGGCGACGGCGATCTCGCGATCGATGGACCGCCGCCGAGTCGCGTATCGTTGCGCATCCGTCACGCCGGGTTGGAACATCATCTCGTTTTCCAATTGGCGAATGTCGGCGGTACGTTCGACGGCACCGCGACGGATGGCAAACTCAAGCCAGTGATGACGATTGGTGCGCGCACTGTGGGCGAAGACGTGAGTGGGAAAGCGTTGGGTGAATTCACGAGCCAAATCGGCGGCATGCAGCGCGGCCTTGGTCTGGGTCTTGCGGAAGGCGGCGATCTCGGCCTTGGAGGGAAGGCGTTGGTTTAAGGTCGGTGCGAGGGGAACAATGGCCGCCGCCGCTTCGACCTGTACCCTCGCCTTGGTGGGATCGCCAGAAAGCTCGGCAGCGAAACCACAGTCGGGTGATAGCAGGCTCAGAACGATCAAGAAGAGAGGAACAACTATCTTCATTCTGATGCTTCCGCCGGTCGTGCCTTCAGCAGCTTGTTCTTCAATAGCTCCAATCGTCTTGGATT
The DNA here is from genome assembly GCA_049601855.1 of Limisphaerales bacterium. GTDB lineage: Bacteria > Verrucomicrobiota > Verrucomicrobiia > Limisphaerales > JAYPXF01. Next base: position 4,936 of record JBMYQZ010000241.1, read on the forward strand.
GCCGGCATGACCGAAATCGGCTTCGCGATCTTCAGAGGTTGGCTTGGCTTGCTCAATGCCCGCCAGCAGCGAATCGATTTCGGAGGCCGACAGGGCAATTTCAATCCGGTCTTCCTGGCTGATCCGAACGGCCTTGCGGGCGAATTCCATGAGGACGGCACAGGGTTCGAGGCAGGGAATCCCGTCGTCGGAAACATCGCGCACGTCGTTCACGTCCCAGCGGCGTGTCTTGAGGCAGAACGATTCATGACAGCAAGCCGCGGCCAGTTCCTCAACCCCGTCCGCATCCAGCATGTTGGCGATGCGGTACATGCCCGTTTGGCGTTCCATGTGCTCGCGATACGATGTGGCGGGAGTGCCGTTTCGACCGGCGTGCCAGTCAGCGATCGCGCCGGGATAGAGATGATTCAGCGCCCGTTCAAGTTCGCCCAAGGTGGCGGCCACGCAGAGCCATCCGTCCTTCAAATTCGGGGAGGACTTGAGCGGTCGGTAGGCGCCCGCAGCCGCGGTGTCGGCGATCGAACGCAGTTGGTCGATGGAAACGGGGTCGGCGCTTGCGGACTGATCACGGTGTTGCAATTCGAAGTCGTTGCCGTGGCGCGTGATCCGCACCTGTCCGAATACCGTCGAATCTCTGAGCTCGGAGACAAAGGCGGCGATGGCGGGTGTGTGGTCCATTTGGGAGGTTCAGTTGATGACGTCCTTGGGTCGCTCGATCAATTCAATCTCGTAGCCTTCCGGCGCATCGACGAAGGCGAAACCACCACCGGACTCCTTCATCGTCGGGCCGTCCGAAAATTCGACACCCAGCGACGCGATGTGCTTGCCAAACTCTTCCAAGCTGTCGACTTCAAAACCAAGGTGCGTCAGATCTTCCTGCACCTCGACCGGGCCGCTGTTGGGGAAGAAGCAAAGTTCGATCAACTCCTCGCTTTGCGGCGCTTTGAGGAAAACCAGTTTGGAGCCACGCGGGGATTCGCTCTTACGAGCGATTTCGAGGCCGAGCACCTCGGTGTAAAACTTCACGTGTTGGTCCAGATCCGTGACGCGATAGCGGGTGTGATGCAATTTGTTGACGATGCTCATGGGCGGTGACTTTAGCGGTTGCAATGTGTTGGTGGCAACGCTGTGATCGCCGCGATGAAGAAACGTCGGCACTGGTTGATTGCGCTCGGGTTGGCGTTCGTCGCGCTCGTCATCTGGCAGGTCGTCTCGTCGAACGAACGGAATGATTCCAAGGCGAGTATCACCATCAGGGACGTTGGTACCCTCTATTTCGAGCGGGCCGAGTATGGATCGAACTTCGTGTACGGCACGTCGACGGAACGTTTCATCCACGGTTTGCTGGGCGAAAAGCGGATGCGGCTAATGGGCATGAAGCGGCCCATTGTCGTCAAACGCGGCGCGCGGACGTTGTTGATCTGGTTCACCTTGGATCAACCGAAATCCAAGATGCCATCGAATGCACGTTTCTCGCTGGCCAATGAGAATGGATACTACGCGGGGCGGGTCTATGGCGGGCATGTGGAGGAATATGGTTCCAACCAGACCGCCATCGGGGTGGCGTTCGAGCAGTTCCCGAGGGACAGTCGCGCGTTAACGGTGAAACTATCGTTGGTGGACGACAAGTGGGAGTATCGAAACCAGGCGGAATTCACCTTTGCCAATCCTCTGCCGCCCGCCACTTATCCTGCGCTCGCTGCCCGTCGACTCCCGTGGACACAGACCACCAATGGCCTGGATGTCACGCTGCAACGGCTGGCTTTCGGGGTTGGCTCCGATCGGAAGTTCACGGCGGCGGCTACCAACGAGGAAGCCAGCACGCTCGCGTCCTTCGTCATTCAGCAAGGGGGAATGGCGATCAAACATTGGCGACCGGCCGATGTCCTGCTGAAGGATAGTTTCGGCGACGAATCCCACGCCAATTCCCACGGGAACACACGACGAGGAACGACGAATTTCTACGGATTCCAAACCGGGCTTTGGCCGGATACGAATGGCATGAAATTCAGTTGGGAATTCAGCCGGGAAAAGGAAGCTGTTTTCGCTCCGCACGAGTTGATTACTTTGCGGGGAATCAAGGTTCCCTCGGGCACCAACGTCACGATTCTCAATCTCACCAGTAACATTATGGGGCACAAAATCACCGTCGTGGGATTGCTGGGAGCACGGGGCAAGATCGCCGGCCATCGCCGGAGTCATAGCTCTGGTATTTCCCTGGAGGTGACGGCGGACCCACCGTTGCTGGACATGCGATTGGATCTGATCCGGGTGGTAGATGAGCAGGGGAGGGAGGGGCGAAGTTCCGGGAAGAGTTGGTCTCGGCCGACGGGGAGCTACGGGATCGGATTCAAGCTTCACAACCTGGCGAAGGAAGTGGATGTCACCTTGGCAGTGCATCCGAGTATGTTTCTGGATTTCACGGTGATTCCAGAAATCCTCACGCCCTAAGCGGTGCTACGGTGGAAAACGGATTCCCTTGATCGTTAAATTCCCCCAAGATCCCGCCGTTCACCCAAGCTAGCTCATGGATTTTACCTTCACATGCGCGCTCTGCGAGCGGGCCCTGCCGGGCTCGACCGACCATACGGGCGCCGAAATTCAGTGTCCGGACTGCGACAAGATCAATTTCATCCCACGGGTCGATGACTATGACGCCCTGCTGGCCGCGGGCAGTGCCACGGTGATGGACGAGGAAGGCAAGCCGATCACGACGATCCTGCCTGCGCCTCCGCCTCCCGATCGTCTTCAGCGGCCAGACACGGAAATTCCGACAGCTTCACCTGTGCCGGCGCAACCGGCCCCACCCCCACCCCCGCCCGTGGCTCAACCGGTACAAGCCCAGCCTGTTCAAGCGGCTCCCGTGGTCCAGGCGGCGCCCGTTCGCGTGGCCGCGCGGGCTTCCCA
>JBMYQZ010000242.1:0-5520 GCA_049601855.1 Limisphaerales bacterium
CCCCGACAAACGGGGCCAAGAAGGCGGGATATCCCCAGGGATTCCAAGGTCGCGAGAGTGACCGGTGGAATCGGCCCAGCGCAGATCGGGCTTCAATCGTGTTCCCAGTTGCTGGTCGTACACGTAAGCACCCGACATATCGGCCATGTGAAGCGGAAACCAAGTGCGTAGCACCAATTCCGTAAGGAGAAGAAAGACGAACAACGGAACTCCGACCGCCACGAAGCCGAAGAGAATACGTTTCGAGGTCCGCGCCGCCTCAGCCTTCTTCGGCGGTGAACAGGGCTTCTGCGAATTGCTGGGCATCGAAGGGTTGAAGATCGTCTGGTTGTTCGCCGAGGCCAACGAATTTAATTGGGAGTTTCAGTTCCTTGTGAATGCCGACGACCATGCCGCCTTTGCTGGTGCCGTCGAGTTTGGTCACCACCAACCCAGTTAGCGGCACATGTTTGTTAAACTCGCGCGCTTGGACGGCGGCATTCATACCGGTGGTGGCATCGATCACGAGCAGGACTTCGTGCGGCGCACCGGGGAGTTGCTTATCGATGACACGATGAACCTTTTGCAGCTCCTTCATCAGGTTGGACTTGGTGTGGAGCCGGCCAGCCGTGTCGACAATGAGGTGGCTCGCTCCACGCGCTTGGGCCGCGGAGACACCGTCGTGCGCAACCGAAGCCGGGTCGGCTCCGTAGTTGCCGGCGACCACGTCGGTATTCAAGCGTTCCCCCCAGGTCTTGAGTTGATCGATTGCAGCGGCGCGAAAGGTGTCGCAGGCGGCCATCACCACCTTTTCGCCATTCCCCTTAAGCTGGTGGGCGAGTTTGGCGGAAGTGGTGGTCTTGCCCGTGCCATTGACGCCGACCATGGAGATGATCGTCAGATCGCCAGCGGCTTTGATGAGTGAATTGTCTTCATCCGTGAAACTCTTGACGACTTCGCGTGTCGCGACGCTGATGACATCGACTCCATCGCGACCCTGGGATTCGTATTCGGTGCGGACGGCACCGAGGATTTGTTGGGTCATCTCCATCCCGATGTCCGAGCTGAGCAACACGTATTCGAGTTCCTCGACGGTATCGGCCGTGAGTTTTGGTGAACCGGAAACAATCCGCTTGAGTTCGTGCCCGAGCTTGGACGCGGTCTTGCGCAATCCTTCCTTGAATTTCGAAAACAGTCCCATCCTTAAAGAATCTTCAATTGCTGGCGACCGTCGCTGGTTTGCGTTGCGCCCGGCGTCGCTTCATATGCTCCACGTAGATGTAGGGCAGTTTGATGCTCCCGATCAGGGGATTGCCGCGATTCATCCCGTGACAATCCGAACCGCCCGTGGCCAGCAGTCCGTATTTCTCCGTCATCCCCTCGTAGCGTTCGATGTCGTTCACCGAGTGCCGCGAATGAAAACACTCCAACCCATCCATCCCGGCGTCGATCATGCTGGGAATGACGTCGTCAGTCTTGTTCAAACCCGGGTGCGCCATCACCGCGATTCCCCCGGCCTGGTGGATCAGTTCGATCGCCTCCGGCGCGCCGACCTTGGATTTCGGCACCCAAGCGGCCTTTCCCTTCCTCAAATACTTGTCGAAGGCTTCTTCCACCGACTTCACGTGGCCTTCCTTCACCAAGGCTCGGGCTAAGTGCGGCCGTCCCGGAGCCTTGCAGCCGGCCAGCTCGAAGACGGCGGCAGCTTCCAAGGGCACGCCAACTTTGTTCAAGGCATCCGTCATTTCGCTGATGCGATCTTGGCGGACCTTTTGAAACTGGGCCAATTTCTCCAGCAACAGCTCGTTCTTGATATCGAGGAAGTAGCCGAGCATGTGAACCTCGTTCCCGTCGATTTCGCAGGTCAATTCCGAGGCGTTGATGAATTCGACACCCAATTCACGGCAGGCCTTGCCCATGCGCTCGCAGCCACCGACCGTATCGTGATCGGTCAGGGCGAGAACCCGCAAACCTTTCTCATGGCCGCGCGCCGCCAGCTCCTCGGGAGAGAAGGTCCCATCCGAGAAATTGGTGTGCATATGTAGATCCGCAAAAATCATCAGCCAGAGGGGTTCGACTCACCCACAAGTCACGACAGACTAGGCCAGAGCCCGTAAACCGGCCAAGGGTTTTCGCCGAAATCACCTTCTTGCTTGCGTTTTCGGCGCTCGCGCACCTGAATTTCCTCTTCATGGAAACGGCTATCATGGTTTTGCTGACGTTGACTTCAATCGTCAGCATCGGTGTCATTATTGAACGGGCGCTGGCTTTGCGTTGGGGCCGCGTGATCCCGCCCTCCATCGAGGACGCGGTCGGAGCCTGGCGGGAAAACAGCGAACTGCCGAATCTGCGGCGACAGTGCGAAGGGAAACCTTCCCCGATGGGCCGCCTGATCCTCGTCGCGGCGAATCATCTTGACTGCCCCAAGACCGAGAACATCGACGCGCTCCAGACCAAGGCCCGGCATGAGGTCACGCAATTGGAACGCGGACTGGTGATTCTGGAAATCGTCACGGGTATCGCTCCCCTCATGGGACTGGTGGGAACGATCTTCGGCCTGATCCTGCTCTTCAACAGCATGGGCGTGGGTGGAGAGTCCGCGGACCAGACCCAGTTTGCCCGCGGTATTGCGCTCGCCCTTCGCGCGACGCTGATGGGTTTGGTGGTCGCGATCCCTTCCCTGGTGTTCTGGAGCTACTACAACAACAAGGTGGAGCATCTCACCGTCGAAATGGAGACGATCTGCGACGAATTCATCCAGCGGAGTTATCGGCAGAAGTCCTGATCGCCGAAGATGAAGTTTTCCCATCGCAAACGCCGCGGGGCTCCCGCCGTCATCATCGTCTCCTTGATCGACGTGTTGATGGTTGTCCTGATCTTTTTGGTGGCGACCACAACCTTCAAGCAGCAACCCGCCATGGAACTCACCCTACCCGAATCGACCCAGTCGGAAGTCGGCGAGTCCAGCGACCGGCAGCCCTTCATCATCGACATCACGAAGGCCGAACCGCACCTGTTCTACAACGGGAACCCAATCTCAATTCGCGACCTCAAGTTTCAGATGACCGAACTGCGACGCACCAACGACAATCCGATCGTCGCGCTGCGCAGCGATGAAGTCGCGCCGGTGGGTATCCTCATCAAGGTCACCGATGCCGCCAAGGAAGCCGGGCTGACCGGCATCACGATGTACACGCGGCAGCCCAACTGAGCATGCTTCCCGAGGACGACAAACCGCCTGCGCAGCCAACGCTGGTCGTTCAGCAGAAACGCAATCGGCTGGCCGTTTTCCTGGCTACTGTCTTCATCTGCCTGTTCTACGCCTGGTACACAAACCATGCCTGGGAGGACTGGTACATCACCTTCCGAGCCAGCAAAAATCTCGCGCTGGGCAATGGCCTGACTTTCACCGCCGGCGAACCTCCCCTGCATTCCTTCACGTCCCCACTGGGATCAACCGTTCCGGCGCTTTGTTCCCTCGTGGCGGGACCGGAGCGGGATGGACTGGCACTTTGGTATTATCGCTTCTTCAGCGCCACCTTGCTCGGACTGGCGGCGGTCATGCTTTTCGATATCTGTCGACGTTACCGATACGGACCGTGGGCAACCGTGCTGCTGCTCGGCTGTTTCATGATCGAGAGCAAGATCGTCGACAACACGATCAACGGCATGGAGACCGGGCTGATGATGTTCTTCATCGCCCTTACCATCCGCGCCCATGTCCGCACGACACCTCGGGCGTGGTTGCACCTCGGTCTGGCTTGGGGCGGATTGATGTGGTCCCGGCCCGATGCCTTTGTCTACGGCGCCGCCATCAGCATCGGGTTCTTTCTGTTTCAACCAGGGCCGGCATTGGGAATCAATCGGATTGCGATGCTGAAGAACCTTGCGCGGGCCGCCGGTATCTGCACGTTGGTCTATCTGCCCTGGTTTGCCGGGGCATGGATCTACTACGGCTCGCCGATTCCGAACACCATCACCGCCAAGGCCCTGGACTCTTCGCATCACTTGATCTTACTCGATCTCGTGAAGGATTTCTTCGCGCTACCGTTCAAGAACTACCCTGCACTGACAGCCGCGGAACAGGCGTTTGCCCCGCCTTATGCCCGGGTCTTCGGCGGCTGGCCCGATCAGATCTACGTCTACTCCCGGATGCTTTGCACCGTCGCCTGTTACTACTGGCTCGTTCCGTTTGCCTCCCGTTTTGGCCGCTCCATGTCATTTGCCGCCATGATCGCCCAGTTCTACCTGACCGACGTCACGCCTCATCCCATGCCTTGGTATCTGCCCAACGGGGCCGTGCTCGTATTGATCACCTTGGCCGCCATCTTCCACGACGGACAACGCCTCGCCGATCGCTTCCGCGAGGAGATGCCGAAGCAGGTCCGGACGTGGGAAATCGGAATGCGCTCACTGATTTCAGCGCAACTCCTGGTATTCTTCCTCCTCTTCGCGACGACCGCCTATCAGTCCTATTGGCAACAGGTCCTGGTGGAAGATGGCGTACGCACCCAAGCGGGACTGTGGCTCAAGAAGAACGCAAAATCCCCGAACGAAACGGTGATGGTGGAATGCCTCGGCTACCTCGGATTCTTCTCTGAACTCAAGATGTATGACTATCCGGGCATGGGAACGCCGGAAACCGTCGCCGCCCGTCGGAAGCTTCGTGAACAGCACGGCCCCTATGCGTCCTGGGCCGAAATCACCACCCCACAGAAGATCGCGTTGATCCGTGAGATGAAACCAGATTGGTTGGCGTTCCGCCCTTATCCGGTAATCGGCATCATGCAGACGGAACCGGCTTTATTGCAGGAAGAGTACGAGCGGAAGGCCATCTTTGAGACCACCGCCCGGATCAAGGAGATCCCCTACCTGCCCGGGCGACCGTTTCTGGAATTCGATTCCAGCTTCATGATCTTTCGTCGCAAAGATTCAGCCACCAAATAAGCGCCCGAAGAATCCGGCACTCTTCTTCGGCTGCTGTTGCTGCACCACTTTCAACTGTCCCAAGACGGACTGCCATTGCAGGAACATCTTGTGCCAATTATTTTCCAAGGTGCGCTGAGATGAATCATTCAACGAAGCGAGGTACTTGAGTGAAGGGGCGGCGGACATCATTTCATGAATCTCTTCACGCGGAGGCACTCCGTCCTCGATCGAGCCGAGGATGATTTCCAGTTCCTGCGCGAGCCCGCTTTTCACCTCGAGAAAGTGCATCTCGTCATCCTCGTTGAAACCACCCGTTCGAGCCTGCGCAAAGAACTGGTTGAAGTGCTTAAGAGCATCGATGTGGTTCTCCAATTGCGCCACAAGTTCGTCCACCTCCAGTTCGCGCTGAGCGATCTTCAACTGCCCGATCACCCCCTGCCAGGCGATGTAGAGTTTGTGCCAACTGCCTTCCAGCGCCTTGAGGGAGTTTTCACCCAGCTCGCTCAGGTAGTGAATGGAGGGAGCGTTGGAAATCAGTTCGTAAATCTCCTCGCGTGGAGGAGCACCGTCCTCAATGGCCCCCAAGATCACTTCCAGTTCCTGAACCATCCC
>JBMYQZ010000242.1:5530-7764 GCA_049601855.1 Limisphaerales bacterium
CCTCGCCGGTGAAGGACTTGTTCTGCGCCTTGACGAAGAAATAGTGAAACTGTTTCCAAAACTCGATGTGGTTCTCCAGTTGAGCCGTAAGTTCCGGAATCCCCATGTCCTCGTCCGAGGCCTTGATCTGCCCCATGACGGTCTGCCATTCCACAAAGATCTGGTGCCACTTGTTCTCGATGGACCGTACCGTCATCTCCGGCAATTCGGAAATGATCCGGAGAGTGGGCGCATCAGCAATCAGGTCATGGATGCGATCGCGTGAAGGACCGCCTTCTTCGACGTAGTTGCGAATGATCTCCAGTTGTTGCACCAGGCTGCTCTTGACCTCGAGATACTCCTCTTCATCCGCCTCTTCGAAGTCTTTCTCGCGCGCCCGGGTGACGAAGGCGTTGAATTGCCGCCAACAATCGAGGTGATTTTCGAGGTGACTGATGAGTTCGTCGATGCGCTGCCGATCCATAGAGAAGCTGAGCGCAATTCTCGAAGCTCAGCGGATCGGAGCAAGGAAAATCATGGCACCACCACGTTGTTCTCGGGCGGTGATCTTCAGACTGCCAAAATGAAACTGCAGTTCGGTCAGGGGCAGACCGGCCCCCTGCCCTTCACGAAATGCTTCCACCACGGCCTGACCGATGTCCTCCACCACCGCGACCGGGAAGGACTGCGGCAAGGTGGAAGTAAGAATCTTGCAGTTGGAATCGACCGTGAAGCTGCCGTTGGGCAGGCGGTCGATCTTGGCGGCCTCGCGCTTGGGCTTGGGCTTGGGCTTGAGGAGTTTCTTCAGGAACTCCATTGCACCGCCACTTTCTTGGTCGTTTCAAGGATGTCCTTGGCTTTCATCTTGGGATTCAGGCCGAGGCAGATCACCTCATCTTCCTTCGCCGCCAAACCAACGTTTCGCTGCTAACCAATACCCGCGACGTTGCCCAATCGGCCGGCCCGGAGCATTTCACCGAGACCAGCAAAACGGCTCATGGTATCACGCGCCCACTTGGCCACGAGATCCGGATCCTCACAGGCAAAATGATCAACCGTAAATCCCCGCTTTTTTTCAGGTCAGCCGTGACGATGAACTCCACCCCGCCCTGCTTGGCCAATTGGGAAAGCCCCGACCCGCTTTCGGATTTTTCACCTCCTGAGCCTGGCACTTCCCCAGCCGCAAGTTCGTCAAGGGTCTGGGCGCTGTCCAACAACAATCCCTGCACCGAGGCAAAGATGCTACGCTCGCGGGATTCATCCGCCGGCAGGTTTTCAAACGTCCCCGACTTCCAGCTCATGATGCGCTTAAAAACCTCTTCGCCCTTTTCGTCTCCGACTTCAGCGTCGATCAGGTCGCCGTCAACCATCCAGATTTTGCCAACCAAGGGACCGTTTGCGACCTTCAGCGTGGTGGAGGTCATGGACATACTCTCCATCTGCACGATATCGGAAAGGCTCTTGCTTTGAATCCCGCGGAAACCGCCCTGTTCTTCCCGGGCAAGCAATGATTCCACGCAGTCCACGAACAGCTTGAACTCCGATGGCGTCTTGGGCTTTTCGATGAACAGATCGATTCCGATCGCGTAGGCGCGGTCTCGAAGATTGTCATCCTGCACACCAGTCATCACGTTGTCTTCAGATGCGGAAAGCGGCGTTTGACGATCGAGAGCACTTGAAAGCCGTCCATGTTCGGCATTTTCAAATCCGTCATCAGGAGCGAATGCGGCTCCGAATCAAGCAGCGCGATCGCGTGCGCCCCCGAAGACGCAGCGTTGACCTCCGGCTCCGCCGGAAGCGTTGCCAGTAATTCCTGGCACAGCTCCCGGAAGTCGGGATCGTCGTCCAACACAAGTATCTTGTGACCTTGCCCCATCGCGGCGCGAATACTGCCGTTTTTCATTGCTACTTCGAGGAATTTGGGCGAAAACGCGCCCCGGTGGCCATGCCGGATTTCGAGGTCGCCAGCAGCCTGATCGATCCAGCTTCGAACGTGTCCTCTCCGACAGAATCGCCAGCCAGTGGCGCCGCTACCCTCGTAAACCAGATTGATCTCCCTCTGACCGAGGTGATCAAGAACGTGCCCGACCGGCTGAAATCCTTCATCGCCAAGATTCCGGGGGAATCGGACGTTGCCTCTTTCAACGCTTCCGTATTGATGCCTCAGCTTGCCAAGGGATCGGTGAAAATCACCTTCGCCGAACTAGGGTGTGTTCGAAAACCGTTCAACACAACCAGTCATAGATGGAGGCCAA
>JBMYQZ010000243.1:0-223 GCA_049601855.1 Limisphaerales bacterium
CGGGAGAAACGGACACCATTCTTCGCCAGCGAATCGATGTTCGGCGTGTTCACCCAATCGAAGGATTCGGGGTAGCAGCTGACGGTCCGGTGCGATTGGTCGTCGGTGTAGATGAAGAGTATGTTGGGGCGCTCGTCGTCCGACTCGGCGGCGAGTGCCGATTTTGCGGTGCTGCTGCCGTTAAGCAACACGCATCCGATGACGAAAAACGACAGAGACCATT
>JBMYQZ010000243.1:233-7731 GCA_049601855.1 Limisphaerales bacterium
AGGAGCACGCGATTCATGGTTGCGGATGATGGTGGGCCGGTTTCCGTAACTCAACCGTGGAATCCGGGATTTGCCCTTTACGATTTCGCTGATCTTTCGCGATACTGACAGGGCATGGCTGTTCGCGAAGATCAACCCAAATCACAAGCTTCACAGGCCCGTCGCAAACCGGCGAAGAAATCGTCTGGCAAGTTTGATGTTGCCAAGGGAGTCGCCGGCGCGATCGAACGTTCGCACGACTATCTGATGGGGGAATTCCATGACGAAGGCTACTGGGTCGGCGAACTTCTGGTCGACGTGACCTTGGTGGCGGACATGGTTGCCTTTCATCATTGGAATGGTGATGTGGATGAGGAATGGCAGAAGCGCGCGGTCAATCACATCTTCGAAAAGCAACTGTCGGATGGTGGTTGGAATATCTATTACGACGGACCGGCTGAGGTGAATGCGACCATCAAGGCGTATCTCGCCCTGAAGCTGGCGGGGATTTCTCCGACTGATCCTCGGATGTTGAAGGCGCGCGAAATGGCAGTGCATCTCGGTGGTCCGCCGCGGATGAACACGTTTTCCAAACTGTATCTCGCACTGCTCGGACTTTGGGATTGGAAGTACGTCCCGACCATTCCCTGCGAGGTGATGTTCATTGGCAAATGGTTCCACGTGAACTTCTGGGACATGAGCAACTGGAGCCGCGCGATGCTCGTGCCGCTGGCGATCATCAACCACTTCAAGCCGACCCGTAATTGCGGCGTGACCTTGGATGAACTTTACGTTGGTGGGCATCACGAACGTGATTGCCAATTGCCGCGTGATCCGGAGTTTTTCACCTGGCGCAATTTGTTCCTGCGCTTGGACAAACTGCACAAGTTTGCCGAGCTGTGGGCGAAGTTGGGGATTCATCCCTTTCGTCGCGCGGCACTGAGGAAGTGTGAGAAGTTCATGCTGGAACGATTCGAGGGATCGGACGGTTTGGCTGCCATCTTTCCGGCGATGCTCAACTCCATCATCGCGATGAAGGCGCTTGGGTATAAGGACGATAATCCGATCCTCGTGAATGAACTCAATGAGCTGAAGAAGCTCGAACATCACACCGAAGACAACATGCGGATCGAACCGTGTTTTTCACCGGTCTGGGATACGGCGATTGTGTCCATTGCTTTGCGTGAGTCGGGAATGTCTGAGGAAAACCCGAAGATGAAGAAGTCGCTCGAATGGCTGCTCGATCGCGAGATCCGTTTCAAGGGTGACTGGATTCACAAGAACCCGGTCGATGTGGAACCGAGTGGTTGGGTGTTTGAGTTCAACAATGAGTGGAACCCGGATGTGGACGATACGGCGATGGTCTTGATGGCTTTGCGCCAGACTCCCGGTGATGACAAGCCGCGGCGTGATGAATCGTTTCGACGCGGGATGGAATGGATGAAGGCTTTTCAGTGCAAGGACGGCGGCTGGGCTGCTTTCGATAAGGATTGCACGAAAAGTATATTGGAGAAGGTTCCCTTCGCGGATCACAACGCGATGCTCGATCCCGAGTGTGCCGACATCACCGCTCGCATTCTCGAATGTCTCGGCTACGAAGGCTATTCACTTGAACACCCACAGGTGAATCGAGGTGTTGACTACATCCGTCGCCAGCAGGAAAAGGATGGTTCCTGGTACGGCCGCTGGGGCGTGAACTACATCTACGGCACCTGGCAGGTCCTGCGCGGATTGCGCGCGCTGAAGATGAACATGAATCAGGACTGGTTGCTTAAGGCGAAGGACTGGCTCATCAGTGTGCAGAACGAGGACGGTGGTTGGGGTGAACGTTGCAATACGTACGACGATCCCGTCTACAAGGGGCAAGGACCGAGCACGGCTTCACAGACGGCGTGGGCGACCATGGGACTCCTGGCCTTTGAGGATCCGGAAATCCCCGCCTTGAAGAAGGGCATCGAGTATCTTTGCCGCACGCAGGAGAAGGACGGTTCGTGGGCCGAACTGGAAACGACCGGAACCGGCTTTCCTCAAGTCTTCTATCTCAAATACGACATGTACCGAAATGCCTGGCCGCTGTTGGCTCTTGGCACCTACGACAAGATTTGTCAGGGCGATCAGGCGGGAAGTATCCGATTTTGCGGCGACCAGGATGTGGTCGCCTTTGCACGCTGATCCGGTCCGGGCGGACGGCAGAAATTGAAATGTCGAGTCTGCTCATATTCGCTGTTCCGGAGGAAGCGGGACCGTTCCGCAAGCTCAAGGTGGCGGGTCCGGACGTGATCGTCACCGGCATGGGGCCGGAGATTGCGCGAGCGGCGGTGACAAAGGAGTTCGATCGTCAACGGCCGGATTTCGTAGTGACGTCTGGGTTCTGTGGTGGGCTGGATCCGGGGCTTCGACGGGGGGATGTGCTGATTGCTCCGGATTCGGGTGAGTCGTTGCTGCAAGCCGCTGAAGCGGTTGGAATCAAGCAGGCCACGTTTCATTGTGCGGATACGGTCGCGGTGACGGCGTTGGAAAAGGAAACACTGCGAAAGCAGACGAATCGCGATGCGGTGGAGATGGAATCGGGCGTGATCGTGGAGTTGTGTCGCGAGCGTGACATTCCGGTGGCGACGATCCGGGTGATCTCCGATGAGGCGGCGGAAGACCTGCCGCTGGACTTCAACCGTCTCGGAAACGGCAAGGGTGGAATCAATTTCGGCAAGCTCGCCATCGCCATCGCCCGTCATCCCGGGAAGATTGGCAAGCTGATGAAACTTCAGAAGAATGCGAAGTTCGCAGCCCAGCAGCTGGCAGGGAAGTTGGCGGCGTTCTACGGGGCTATTTAGCGGAACTCGTCAGAGTTTGGTTGCTGGAGACGAAATTCTGACGAATCCGCTACGTCTTGCGCCAAACGTCGGCGTGCATGAGGCCGAGGCTCTGGAGTTCGCGTTCCTGGAGGCGGAAACCGGCGTCTTCGAGATGTTCGTCGGGGGCGGTGAGACGCTTGGCCGAGAGTTTGGTGGTGCGGCGGAAAAAGCCGTACATCAGCTTGAGAATAACCTTGGCGCGAACTCGGCGCATGAGTTGAGGAGGTTCGCGGAAGTCGGCGATCAACCAGAGCCCATCCTCGCGGATGCTTTCCGCGAGGCGATGAATCAAGGACTGCAACTCCACCGGCCGAAAACAATCGAGGAAGAAATTGGTGACCATCGCATCATAGACCTTGGGCGTGATGACCCAGTCGCGGACGTCCGCCTCGACGAGTTTGACGCGTTCCAGTGACACGCCTTGCTTGTCCATCCGCTGTCGCAGCAGTGTCATCATGCGGGGGCTGGAATCGACGACCGTGATGCGCGCAGCGGGGGCCACTTGGAGCAGCGTCTCAAGAAAGCGGCCGTTGCCTTCGCCCAGTAGCAGGATGTTGCGCTTGTTCTGAAGGTAGCCGAGCAGGGTGGTGCGGCATTTTTGTGCGGCATTGCCGGCCGTGACCCTCTCGATCAATTGGTAGTAAGGGGCGACGCGATCGAAATTCATGGAGCAACGGGCACTAATTGCGGTCGTCGGTGATTCCAGATGAGCCCGGACAAAATCCCCCCCACCACGTAGGCGACGACATCGCGCCAATCGCCGGTTGCGTGTTGCATCAGGTGCGGCCCGGCCGCTTCAAACAAGACGCACCACAAAAGCAAATGTCCGCCGATTTCCGTCGCCGTCGGTGGACTGTCGTCCCGCCAGCCCAGCTGCCGGTGAATCCACAGCAGAATCGGCAATGCGCAGGGGATCAGCAGGAGATCGTTGAAATGATATTGGAAGAACGGGACGTGCGTCAGCGGTTTCAACAGCAACTGGTTGATCGCGAACAGGATCATCGCGATCACGAAGAGCGGATCGACCCAGAATGCAAAACGGCGGTTCATCAGATCAGGGCCAGGATCAGCAGCCCGAATCCGAGGGCGAGGAGAAGTTTTCCAAGCAACATCATGTTGAGATACTTTGAGATTCCGGGGTGTTCGCGCCAGTTTTTTGTTTGGAGAAAAGTCCGCTTTGCTTAGCGTCGATCGATGATTCGTGGATGCGTCTGGCTGTGGTTGAGCTGCCTGGTGACTTCGGCCGCCGACTACGTGGTGGGGCCAGGCAAACCGCTGTCGCGGGTGAACGAGGTTCCTTGGGAGCGCTTGGCGGCAGGGGATCGCGTTCGGATTCATTGGCGGGCGGGGCCGTATCGCGAAAAGTTTGTCCTTTGCTGCCGGGGCACGGCGGAGCGACCGATCGTGGTTGAGGGCGTGCCGGGACCGCAGGGGCAATTGCCGGTGATCGACGGTCGCGATGCAACGACGCGCGAGGAAGTGAACTTCTGGGGTGAAGAACGGGCGGTCGTCAAAATCGGGGGGGCGAATCGTCCGGCGGATACCATGCCGTCCCATATCATTCTGCGCGGTCTCGAGATTCGCAATGGTCGGCGGCCTTACTTCTTCAAGGGGCGCAATGGGCGTACTGCTTACAAGAAGAACGCCGCTTCGATCTACATTGAGAAAGGCGAACACATTCAGATCGACGCCTGCCGCATCACTGACAGCGGCAACGGAATCATCACGGCTCCGAACACTCGGGGATTGTTGGTGAGCCGCTGCCACCTGCTCGGCAATGGGGTGGAGAAGAGCGTTCTCGAGCATAACGCCTATATTTCAGGCACGGGGGTGACGTTTCGTTTCAATCGATTCGGGCCCTTGCGATCGGGATGCGGAGGTAACAACTTCAAGACACGGTGCCAGGCGCTGAACTTTTATGGCAACTGGGTCGAGGGTGGAAATCGCTGTCTGGACCTCGTGGATTGCGGGAGTCCAGCGGGTGGCGACGTGACGAGTGTCTGGGGCAACGTGCTGTTGAAAGGGGATGGGGGGAACAACCAGGTTGTTCACTTCGGCGGAGACAGTGGCAAGCACGGGAACTATCGTCCGACGCTGCTGTTCAACCACAACACGGTCGCTTCGCGCCGGCGCGGCAACACGGTGTTGGTTCGTCGTTCCACGGATCAACAGAACGTAATCTGCGTCAACAACGTCGTGTTCGTGGATGCTCGGGTTGGGCTGCTGTGCTTGCAGGATCGTGGTGTGTCCGGCGCCGGGCAATTCTCTCGCAATTGGTTCAGTGCTGGTTGGCGCCACAGCCCCGGTGTTTCCAAGCAGACGGCTCTGAACAAGGTTAATTACGTCGGAACGGACCCCGGTTTTTCTGATTTGTTTAAAGGAGACTTTCGGCTGCGGCCTGACTCGGTTTTACGTGGCAAGTCCGATGGCTTGGGAAGCAAACTGATCAAATTTCAGTATGTTCCCCATCAGGGCGGTCAGCCGCGGAGGACGGCCCGTGACCTGGGTGCCTTCGAGTTTCAGCCTTGATTCTGCTGGTCACACCCCGCGGCATCGGGCTGAATACCGCCGCTCGATTTCCAATCCAAAGCTCCATCGAATTATGAAATTCATCAAAGCCTCCCTCGTTGTAGCCGTTGCCGGCTTTCTCCATTCCGCTGATGCCGCCGATTGGCCGCGTTGGCGGGGAACCGACCACACGGATCATTGTCAGGAAACCGGTCTGCTCAAATCCTGGCCCGCCAATGGCCCCAAGCAATCGTGGGTGAACAAGAATGCCGGTCTGGGCTATGCGAGCTACTCCATTGTTGATGGCGTTCTTTACACCATGGGACTTCGCGGTGAGAGCGAGCAGTTGATCGCGCTGAACGTGAGCAATGGCAAGGAGCTCTTCGCAGCCAATGTCGGCGGACGTTACAAGAATGGTTGGGGCGACGGTCCCCGTTCGACGCCCACGATCGATGGCAATCGAGTGTATGCGATGGGTGGGCACGGTGATTTGATCTGCGCCGACAAAAAGAACGGCCGGGTGATCTGGAAGGCTTCGATGGCACGCTTGGGTGGCAAACGCCCGAATTGGGGTTATTGCGAGTCGGTGCTGATCGATGATGGCAAGGTCATCTGCACGCCGGGCGGTCCCCAAGGCGCGATGGCCGCGCTGGACAAGAATACCGGTCGCGTTATTTGGCAGAGCGAGCAATGGACGGATGGGGCGCAATATTCCTCGGTGGTCCCCGCGACCATTCAGGGCCGCACACAATACGTGCAGCTCACGCAGAAGAGCCTTGTGGGCATCGATGCCAAGAATGGCGACGTGATTTGGAAGTCGCCTTGGCAGGGGCGCACGGCGGTCATTCCGACTCCGATCGTGAAGGGTAATGAAGTTTACATCGCCTCCGGCTATGGCGTCGGCTGCAAGAAGGTTCGAGTCGGTCGCGATGGGTCCGTGAGCGACGTGTGGGTGAACAAGGTCATGAAGAATCATCACGGTGGTGTCATTCTCGTGGGCGACCATCTCTACGGTTACTCTGATGGGCCGGGTTGGACTTGTCAGAGCTGGGATACCGGCGAAGAGGTTTGGGCCGAGAAGCGTGCTTTGCGCAAGGGGGCGATCTACTACGCGGATGGGAAGTTTATCCTGCTGGAAGAAACCTCCGGACGCGTGGCCTTGATCGACGCGTCATCCAAGGGCTGGAACGAGATCAGCCGCTTCCAACTCGCCCCGAAGAGCAGCAACCGTCATCCGAAGGGCAAGATCTGGTCCCACATCGTGATCAGCGGTGGCAAGATGTTCGTGCGGGATCAGGACATGCTGGTGGCCTACGACGTGAAGGGCTGAAGCTTCACAGCATAGAATTCAAAAAGGGCTCCCAAGTGGGAGCCCTTTTCTTTTGGATGCGGTTGCATCGGAGTCGGAATGCCTTTATTCAAGGCGGATTCCATGAAGCGAATTATCTCCGTGTTCTCGTTCGCGTTGGCGGCTGCCAGCGTCATTGCGAATTCCTTTCCCACCACGGGCATCATGCCCAAGGAGGAGATCGGTGCCCTTGAATTCCTGAAAGCGCATCCCGAATACGATGGGCGCGGCGTGGTCGTCGCCATTTTCGATACCGGCGTGGATCCCGGAGCGGAGGGTTTGCAGAAAACGTCTGACGGCAAACCGAAAATTGTCGACATGATCGACGGCTCGGGTGATGGCGACGTGGATACCTCGACCATCGTCACGACCAAGGACGACGTTGTCACCGGCCTGACCGGGCGCAAGTTGAAGATCGATCCAAAGTGGAAGGGCAAGGACGGGAAGTTTCACCTCGGCATCAAGCAATTGTACGAGCTCTTTCCGAAATCGCTCACCTCGCGCGTGAAAAAGGAGCGGCGAAAGGAATGGGATCGTCGCCAGCGGCAGATGATGGACCGGGAGAAACGCCGCTTGGCGGATTTCGACAAACGTTTTCCGAAACCCAAGAAGACGCAGAAGAAACAACGCGCGGAATTGGATGAACGGATCAAGCAGTTGAAGTCACTGCAGTCGAAATACAGTGACCCGGGGCCGGTGGTTGATTGCGTGCTGTTTCACGACGGCAAAGTCTGGCGGCCTCGCGCTCCTTCTTGACCTCCGCCCCCCACGGTGTTGAGCGCACTGTTGTCCACCCAAGAACCCGTCGGGT
>JBMYQZ010000244.1:0-7714 GCA_049601855.1 Limisphaerales bacterium
GTCTTCAACAAGGGAGCATCTGCGAAACCGTCCTTCGCCAAGGAACCGACCGGTCAAGTCGCCCAGATCGGCGAGGATGTGACGATTGACATTGAGCCCGCGGGGCGTGGTCCCTTCAACATTCAGTGGTTGCGCGATGGCCAACCGATCGAAGGCGCGGCCAATTCGCAGTACACCTTCAAGGCGAATGAAGGCGTCACCAGGCTCTCCGTCCGGTTGAAGAATGAACTCGGCGAAACGATCAGCGAAACGGTTACCGTCGTCGCTGGTCGGCCAGCGAAGATCGAATCAGTGACTCCCGACCTGGCCGAGATCGTCGTCCAGCCCGCGCGCGGGCTGGCCTTGCAGGCCAAGGTAATCGAGCAACCGGGCGCCACGAATACTTTCACGTGGCAGTTTGCCGGTGGATCGACCACCACCACGACACCCGAACACACCCTCAACGACGTTTCCTTCGGCCAAGCCGGCCTCACGCTGATCGCCGCCAACCAGTGGGGCAGTGATACGAATACCTGGCTGATCAAGGTCGACGGCACGCCGGTCATCAAACGACAGCCCGCGAATGTCGCAGTGGTCGCCGGGCAGGCGGCAACTTTCAGTGTCGTCGCCGATGGCGAACCTCCCTTGACGTATTATTGGCTGAGGGGAGGACAGCTCGTTCAGCGTACCGAGAAGCCACAGGTGTCCGTCCTCACCTCGGTGGCCAACTCAAGTCCCCCCGCACAGATTCAGGTGCTGGTCAGCAATCGTTGGGGTTTCGCCAAGAGCGATTCCGCGGGCCTGACGCTGAATCTCCCGCCTCGCTTTTCCAAGCAACCAGCCAACCTCGCCTTGCGCGAAGGCGATGGCGGGCGGCTTGAGGCCTCGGCGGTCAATGGCAGCGGATATCGTTGGTACCGGGACGGACGAATACTGCGCGGCTAGACGCATTCCTTCATCGACTTCAAGGCGGCCTCGAGTGAATTCGACGGTGCTTACCACGTGGTCGCTGCCAATCCTTACGGTTCGATCACCAGTGTGGTCGCCCGCGTCTCCGTCCGTCGCGGTCCCAAGCTCGGGGTCAAGTGGGATTACAACGCCGGCAACGGACTACCAATCGAGTTCGTGCCGATTCCCGCAGGCAATTTCGACATGGGCAGTCCCACGCCCGAAGACGGACGTGGTCCTGACGAATCCGTGCATCAGGTTACATTCAAGAGCTCTTTCTGGATTTCCAATCACGAAGTGACGCAATCGCAATACGAGGCGCTCATCGGCATTCTGCCCAACCAATCGGTAAAGGGCGCGAACATCCCCATTCATAATCTCACCTGGAAGGAAGCGGCCAATTACTGCACGCAACTGGAAGCCCGCCTGACCGGCACCTTGCCTCCCGGCTTCGAGATCCGCCTACCCACAGAAGCCGAATGGGAGTACGCCGCGCGGGGCGGCGTGCCCGCGGTTTATGGCTTCGACATGTCGAAGTTCAAGCTCGAGGAATACGCCGTCAATCGTCGCTTCGGCGACCAGGCGATCATCGAGGTCGGCCAGCACAAGGCGAACGATTACGGAGTATACGACGCGCACGGCAACGTCGAGGAATGGTGTTACGATTGGTATGATCGCCGATTGCGCAGCGCCACAGATCCGGTCACCTTCCGAGCGGGCCACGGCCGGATCCTTCGTGGAGGCGCATGGAGCGACGATGTTCTGGATCTGCGCGTGGCCAAGCGGCGTCACGCTCCCGAAGATACCCGTTCGCCCAACCGCGGCTTCCGCATTGTCGCGGGTTTGGCGATCCCGAAGTAGGCCCGATTCAGACCGCCACCGGCGGTTGCTGCCGCAACATCACGGTCGCCTTGCCCCCCTCACCGAAGGACTTGTTCTCCACCTCGATGACGCCGCCGTGAAGTTCGATAATTTTCTTGGCCACGGTCAGTCCCAGTCCCGCCCCGGGACCGCAGGTGCGCCCTTGAAAGAACGGATCGAATACCCGCTCCAGTTCCTCTTCGTTGAGTCCCGGGCCGGAATCTTCGATCTCAAACGCCGCCGCGGTATCGCCCGGATGCAACCGTGCACCAATTCGCGTGTTCTCGAGATCCGGAATACTCGAACCGATGCGGCGTTCACCGATCCGGACGATGATCTTGCCACCGGCCGGCGTGGCTTGAACGGCATTGAGCGCCACGTTCAAAAAGACCTGGGTCATTTCGGCCGCCGCCATGAGCGCCACCGGTCGGGACTTCTCGAGTTTCACCTCACAGGACACGTCCGCCGCTTTGAGCGCCTCGGCGAGCAACCCCAACATCTCGTCGACAAACTCGCTCAGTTCCATCGGTTCGAACTGCAGTCGGTTGGCCGAAGAGGAAGAGATTAGTTGCGAAACGATGGCATCCGCTTCCTTCAACGAATTGCCCATTTGCTCTAACTGATCGTGCGCGGATTTGTCATCCTCGGGAAGGGAAGGCGAAAGATTCCGCATCCCCATACGCACTTGCGCCAACGGTTGGCGAATCTCCTTGGCAAAACCACCGGCCAGGTGGACCACGCTCTCCATCTTCGCCGTGTGGATCAGCGAACGTTGTGAACTGCGCAGTCGTTCGTGTACATCCTTCAACGCCAGGTGCGTCCGCATCCGGGCCAACAAAACGGGAAAATCAACCGGCTTCGTCACGTAATCGTTGGCCGCGGAATCGAGCGCGGACACCACGTCCTCCGTGGCGTCGTGTCCGGTCACCATGATGATCGGCAAATCGATGGCGGATCGCGTTTCCCGGATTTCCTTCAGCAGATCGAATCCAGTGATGTCCGGCATATCGACGTCCATGCACATCATCTCGACCGATTGCCCCCCGTCGGCAAGTCCGTTGGCGAGGCGATCGCGAGCTTCGTCCGCACGATTCACGCCTTCCGCATGGTAGCCCTCCGCCTTCAACGCACGCACGAGCAGATCGGTGAGTATCGGATCATCATCCAACACCAATACCCGGCGTTTGTTTGTCGTATCCATAGGGGTTCGCAACGTCGCGCCGAATGTGTGATCTCGTCCGGCAATTGTCCAATCGATTCACGAATCGCAGCCCTCAACTTCGCCATTGCAACCACCACATTCTTTGCGATGCTCCGCGCGTCCCCTGCTCGCAACGAACACGCAAGAACCATGTCTGAAGAAGCATCCGCACCCGCAAGCCGCCCATGGTGGAAAGCCATCGGCCCCGGCCTCGTCACCGCCTGCGTCGTCATCGGCCCCGGCAGCATCACCACCAGCACCAACGTCGGTGCCGCCGACGGCTACTCCAAGTCATGGGTCGTGGTGCTTGCCGTCGTGTTCATGCTCGCCTACATGCAGATGGCCGCCCGGCTCGGTGTCGTGTCCCAGACCTCCAACGGTGATCTCTGCCGCAAACACGCCGGCCAATGGCTCGCCATCCTGATCGGCGTCGGCATCTTCTTCATCGCGGCCGCCTTCCAATTTGGCAACAACCTCGGCGTTCACGCCGCCATCAACACCTACGTCAAGGGCGACTACTGGATCATTCTCTTCAACGCCCTCGCCCTCGCCTTTGTGTTCGGCTTCAAGAACCTCTACGGCGTCCTGGAAAAAGTGATGTCCGTCTTCGTCAGCTTCATGTTGCTGGCCTTCTTTGTAAATGTGTTCTTCGCCAAACCCGCCGTTGGCGAACTGGCCTCCGGTTTCATTCCCAGCGGAATCACAGAACTCGGTCTGCCGTTGGTCGGTCTGATCGGCACGACCTTCGTCATTGCCGCCGCCTACTACCAATCCTACCTGGCCCGCTTCAAGGGATGGCAGGTTCAAGATCTGAAAGCGGGCGCCACCGACGCGCGGGTGTCCGCCATCATCATGGCTCTCATCACCCTGATGTTGATGACCACGGCCGCCGCCGTTCTGCGCAACAAGGAACTCGGCGGAGTATCGGACATCGCCAACGCCCTCCAACCGCTCTTCGGCGAAAAGGGACGCATCATCTTTTGCGTCGGTCTTTTCTGCGCCGCGTTCTCCTCGTTCATCGTCAACTCCATGATCGGCGGTTTCATTCTCGCCGACGGCTTGAAGTTGGGCAGCACGCCCGACGATAAAGCCCCGCGCATCCTTACTGGCGCCGTCCTACTGGTCGGCATGGGCGTCGCTCTCTACGTCATCAAAACCGGCACCAAGCCAATGCCAGCCATCGTCGCCGCCCAAGCCGTCACCGTCATCGCTGCCCCCCTCATGGCAATCACCCTGCTCTGGCTTTGCAATCGCAAGGACATCATGGGCGAACACAAGAATGGGGCACTCATGAACATCATCGCCGGACTAGGTCTCCTCGTCCTCGTCATCGCCGCCTACAACACCGCGGTTAACAAGGTGCTTCCAAAACTTCGTTCGCAACCGGCCGCGGTGGAACAACCGGCACCTGCGGCCACCAACGCCCCACCCGCAGCCATTCCGAAGCAGTAGGCTGCATTTTCACCTTCAAGCCGACTTGGCAAACCCGTGTCCGCCTGAGATAAGAGGCGCATGCAACACTGGCTTACCCGCACTTTCATCGCGCTCTGTGCGATCGCCTACACTTTCTCCGCTTCTGCCCAAGAGACACCGAAGAACAAGGGAAACAAGAGGGCGAAGAAGAATCTCATCAAGAACAACACCATTGCCCCGGGCGGGCTGCATCAACCCATCGCCAGTTGGAATCCACCTGGACACCAGGACTTCTCCTCCATGTGCATAGATGCCGATGGCAAACCGGCCATCGTGATGATCGGCCACAACGGTCAACGGGACACCTTGAAGGTCTCTCGTTTTGTGGATGGCCAACTCACGCAGCCAATCACCGTTCCCACCCGGGGAGATCTCTATCAGCCGGCCATTGTCCTCCTTGCCAACGGCAGATTACGCGTCTACTGGTCGGAACTCCAAAACGGTGACTGGAACATCATCGCCCGGGATCTTGGCACCAAGAAAAAGCCCACCATCGTCGCTGCGGGCAAAGGCAGCGACATTTTCCTCCACGCCGCCACCGACAGCCAGGGCCGTCCATGGGTAGTCTGGCAGTCCTTCGCCGGCACCTTCAGTGATCTCTACACCCGGACTCCGAAGGGCAGGACCATCGCCATCACCACCCACGCCAAGGGCGATTGGGAGCCCCGCATCACTTTTGGGCCGAATGACGAAGCCCTTGTGCTGTTCGATTCCTATCGCCGAGGCGATTACGACGTCTACCTCGCCACCATTTCTGCCGAGGGCGAAAGGAACATCATCCCCATCGCCCAGACTGACCGCTACGAAGCCCGTGGCGAGCACGCGCTGTCCAAGGACGGCAAACATCTCTGGGTCACCTACGAAGACGGATGCGCTCGTTGGGGCAAGGATCTCGGTTCCGAATGGCGTAAGATCGGTGGCGGGTTGAACTATGATCGCCGCATCAAGGTCGTGCGCGTCGAACTTGCGACTGGCGAGGTCGAACCCATCTCCGACATCACCCCGCTTGTTCCGGACGTCGTCTCGCCACTCGGCAAACCGGGTTCCGGCGCCGTCAACCTTCCCAAGATCGCTGTCGACGGCGAAGGCAAGCCCTGGGTCTTCTTCCGCTACTGTCCCGAACGCGGAGCCGGTCACTGGCAAATCGCTGTCAGCCGCTTCAACGGCAACGAGTGGTCCCAAGCCAAGACGCTCGCCAACAGCAACTTCTGCCAGGATCGCCGCACTTCCACCGCCGTCACCAAGGACGGCACCGTCTACGCCGCCTGGCCCAGCGACAATCGCCGCAACAAACAGCAAGGCGACACCGGGATCTACCTCGCCCGATTCGACCCCGCGATGAATCTCGCCTCAGCCGGTCCCCTCCCCTTCGAAATCAAAGGCATCCAGGAATCCCCCCTCAAGGCACCGAACAACACCCCCGAACGTCCGCGGAATCAACGCCACGAATGGAAGATCGGTGGCGACACCTACACCCTCGTCTGGGGCGACGTTCACCGTCACACTGACTTCTCCAACTGCCGCACCGTTGACGACGGTTGTATCGTCGAACACTTTCGTTACGCCATTGATGCTGGCGGCCTCGACTACTTCGCCACTTCCGATCACACCGAGGTCGGTAAGACCTTGGATCCCTATGAGTGGTTCCAAATCCAGAAGATCGCCGACATTTTCCAGAATTCGGAATTCTTCCAGAGCTTCTACGCCTACGAACGCGAACAGAAATGGCCCTACGGACATCGCAACGTCGTCTTCGACAAACGCGGCGGTCCGGTTGTCTATATCAAACGGGCCAACTACGAGAAATCCCCTTGGGCCACCGAAATGCCGCCCGAGGACGGCGTCCGCAAAGGCGAACTCCCACCCTGGCACCTCTGGAAACTCCTCCGCGAGCACGGCCACCGCACTGTCACCATCGAACACACCTCCGCCGGCACCATGGGTACGGACTGGTCCGTCTACGATAAGATTGATCACAAGTTCGAAAACATCGTCGAACTCTTCCAAGGCTCCCGCGAAAGCTACGAGGGTGTCGGTGCCCCGCAACCGAGGGTCGTAACCAAGACCAGCAAGAGCCAGTTCGGCAAGTTCAACGCCGGCACGTACCAGAACGCCCTTCGCCACGGACACAGGCTCGGTGCCTACGCCAGCTCCGATCACCGTTCCGTGCACATCTCTTACGGTGGCGTCTACGTAAAGAACTTCGACCGTCCCGGTGTCTTCGACGGCATGGACAATCGCATGACCGTCGCCGCCACTGACAAGATCTTCATGGAATTCGATGTCAACGGACAACCATTGGGCAGCATCATCGAATCAAAGAAGAACCCACGTCTTACCATGTCTATTGAAGGCACCGCCGCCATCGAAAAGGTCACCATCGTCCGCAACGAAAAGAACTACCAGGTCTTCGAACCCAACAGCCGCAACTTCACCAAGACCTGGATCGACGAAAACCCCCTGGAAGGTGAAAACCGCTACTACCTCCGCATCGAGCAGATCGACGGCAACATGGGGTGGACGTCACCCGTCTGGGTGAAGATGAAATAGAGCTGTTGGCTGCGCAGTATCGGACTCGATCTGCAACAACCCGTCGAATACAGAACGCCTCATGGCTGAAGCTGGAAGCCAGCGGAACTTTGCCCGGGGCGATACGCACGTTGCCAACTGAGAGTCTGTGGCCGAACAGCCGCGCTCTGATCGCCCGCTCCGATCAAGACATTCAGATTACCTGGCTCAAAGACCAACCTCTTCGGCGCCTTCGAAAATTTCAGGAATGGCTTTCAGGGAGTGGATAATTCCGTAGGTGAGCACACCGTGGTGGCCGCCGATCTTCATCTCTTCGGCTTCTTGAAAGGCTTCGTAGACTTCGTAGCCACTGCTGCCAATCAGGATGAGTCCAACGATCAATGTGGTCCAGGGGTGTTTAAGGAGGGCGTGAAATGCTTTCATACTGGTCGATCAGGTTCAGAAAAGAAACGCAGCGGTGGCACTCGGCCACCGCTGCGTAATTGCTTGGTGATTTCGAATTCACGAAATCTATGGGCGCCTCAGTCTTCCCAGAGCTCGTCGCCGTCCTTGTAGGTGTTCTTGAAGGACTCGAGATCGCAGACCGGGTCGAAGATGGCGTTGTAGCCAGCTTGCTGGTTGTAGGAGATCTCGACGCTGTGACCACTGGGGTCGGTGATGTAGGCGCAGTAACCGCCGGGCCAACCCTCTTCGCAGGGACCGTGCTCAAGGATGCCTTCTTCC
>JBMYQZ010000245.1:0-7708 GCA_049601855.1 Limisphaerales bacterium
AAGGTCGCCGCGCGGGCTGAGCGGATTCTGGAGATGACGGACGGCAAACTCGTCGACTGACTATCATGGCTACGCGCCGGCCAACCCGTGCTCTTCGTCGCGCGTACGAGCTGATGTTCACCGCCCACGGTCACCAGCACTGGTGGCCGGGAGATACCCCCTTCGAGATCTGCGTTGGGGCGATCCTTACGCAGAACACGTCGTGGACAAACGTCGAGAAGGCGATTGCAAATCTGAAGCGCGCCAAGGTTCTGTCTCCAGGAAAGATGTTCGAGATGCCGGTCGCGGAACTGGCCGAGCTGATTCGTCCGGCGGGATACTACAACCTGAAGGCGGATCGATTGCGGAGTTTTCTCGAGGTGTTGCAGGAGGAACACGGGGGGCGAATGGATCGCTTGTTCGCGGGCGATACGAGCGAGGTGCGCGAGCGCGTATTGGCGATCAAGGGTGTTGGTCCGGAGACCGCTGACAGCATGTTGCTTTACGCCGGCGATCATCACCGCTTCGTGATCGATGGCTACACCAAGCGGATCTTTCAGCGGCACAACTGGTGGGCCGGGGTCGGCGAGCAGGCCAAGGCCAAGGTGAACACCAAGGAGGAATACGAATCCCTGCAGAAGCTTTGCGAAGACGCCCTCGGGCAGAAGAGCGGGGAACACGAACTGGATTACTGGCAGGACTACCACGCGCAACTCGTGGTGATTGGGAAAGACTTCTGCAAGACGCGAAATCCGAATTGTGAGGAGTGTCCGTTGAAGCCTTTGTTGTCGCGGTAGATTGATGTCGTGGGGCGGACTCGCAAGCTCGCCCCTCCATTTCAGCCGCGGGACGACTCGATACTCGCCTGAATCAGGCTGCCTCCAATTGCCAACCAGGTTTCACCTCGGCATCGAGATCGGTGGGCGCTGCGCCCGAGGAAATCTTGTAGTCAGCGAGGATGCCGATCATCGCGGCATTATCAGTGCAGAGGGACGGCTCGGCGAGGCGGAGGCTGAATCCGAACTTGTCGCAGCGATCCTGCAGATAGGCACGCAGGCCGCGGTTGCAGCTCACGCCACCCGAGGCGGTGATGCATTTGACCCGGAGGCGCTTGGCGGCGCGGATGGTCTTGGCGACCAACACATGCACGATCGCGGCGCGAACGGAGGCACAGACGTCCTTGATCAAGTTGTCGTTATCGAGCACCTGCGGGTTGTCACGCAGGAAGTAGCGGACGGAGGTCTTCAACCCGCTGAAACTGAACTCGTAATTCGGATCCTTCAGCAACGGACGCGGAAAGTTGTAGGCCTCCGGATTGCCCTGCTCGGCGAGCCGGTCGAGCTGGGGGCCGCCGGGGTAGGGGAGACCGATCAACTTGGCAACCTTGTCGAAACATTCGCCGGCGGCATCGTCGAGCGTGCCGCCGAGGACTTCGTGATCGAGGATTTGTTTGACGTGAACCAACAGGGTGTGACCGCCGCTGACGATGAGAGAGATGTTGGGTTGAAAGGCGTCCCAATCCGCCTGCGGTGGATCGCCGGCAATCCAAGGCGAATAGAGGTGTCCCTCGTGATGGTGAATTCCGTGGTAGGGGACTCCCAAGGAAAACGCGAGCGATTGCGCGGCGCGAGTGCCAATCATCAAGGCTTGCGGAAGACCAGGTCCGAGCGTGGCCGCGACAGCGGTCAGTTCCCCGGATTGAACTCCGGCCTTTTCCAAGGCTGCCTGTGCCACCGGCAACAGGTTCTTGAGATGTTCGCGGGTCGCGAGTTCGGGAACGACGCCGCCGTATTCGGAATGAAGTTTGATCTGCGAAGAAACGACATTCGCCAAAACAGAACCAGCGCGGACGATCGCCACGCTGGTTTCATCGCAGGAAGTTTCGATGGCGAGCAGCACTACTTGGCTGCTGTGACGCCGGTGACGGGCTTGTTGGTCGCGGTGTTCGCCGTGACCTTCTTGGGTTCGCCGTCCTTCTTCGGATAAATGAGCAATGCCTTCAACAGGTCGTTGGCACGATCGAGTTGCGGGTCGGTTGCCTTGGCGATCTTGTCGCGCATATTCTCCGGGAAGTCGGACAGCGGTTGGCCGCTGCGTTTGGCGGCGATCAATTGCTCTTCCTCGTCGGTCATCGACACGAGGATGTTGGGCTCGATGCCCTTTTCGTGAATCACCTTCTTGCTCGGCGTGTAGTACTTGGCCGTGGTGAGGCGCAGCGCGGAACCGTCCGGCAATGGGAGAATGCTCTGGACGGAGCCTTTGCCGAAGGTCTGCTCTCCGATGATCATCGCCCGGTCAACGTCCTGCAGACAACCGGCCACGATTTCGGAAGCACTGGCGCTGCCGTGATTCACCAGCACGGCGATCGGATATTCGGGGTGCGGTTTGTTGCCCGAGGATCGATACTCCGATTGATCCGTGTAATGACGCGCCTCGGTGTAGACAATCAGTTGTCCCCGCGGCAGGAATTTCTCAGCCACCTCGACCGCCTGATCCAGTAGTCCTCCAGGGTTGTCTCGCAGATCCAGCACGAGTGCCTTCATCCCGTTTCTCTCCATCTTCTTCAGCGCACTCTCGAACTCTTCGCTGGTCTTTTCACCGAACTGCCGGAGACGCACGTAGCCGATCTTGTTTTCGTCGACGGGGAATTCCAACTCACTCTTCAGGTCCAGCACCGAGGGTACTTCCACGACGGAGCGCTCGAGTTCGACATCGAATTCCTTCGTCGTTCCGTCGCCCAACGGACGCTCGACGGTGATGGTGACCTTGGTTCCCGGGCGGCCACGAAGAACCATCGCGGCGTCGCCGGTGGTCATCCCACGCGTGGAACGGCCTTCGATCTTGACGATGCGGTCGTTGGCGATGATGCCGGCACGACTCGCGGGCTCGCCCACCATGGGCTCGACGACCGTGAGGGCGCCGACGCCCTTGTTGGTGCGCACGGTGATCATGACGCCGATACCGCCAAACGCACCTTCAGTGTCGCTCTTCATGGCGTCGTATTTCTTCGGCACCATGAACTCGCTGTGCGGGTCGAGGGACGAGATCATCCCCTTCAAGGAGGAGTAGACGAGTTGGCGATACTTCACCTTGTCGCCATCGACGTAATGGTCGCGCACGGTTTCCAGCACGCGGATGAAAGTCTCGATGTTGTCGTAGACGTTCTCCTCTTCAGCCGCCTTCGCGTTCTGGAGGAACAGCTGCGTGCCGAACATCAAATTCATCCCCAGACCGAGGACGAGAATGCCGTATGTAAGTCGCCGTCTCATAAGCTTCATAGCAAGATTGGACGCACAGTACGGGCGGCTCTGGGGAATGGCAAGCCGTAGCGGCGAGGCTAATTCAGCCACCATTTGGCCAGTAATGGAGCCACCACCAAGGCGGGAAGGTAATTGGCCAGGGGCACTTTCCGAACCCCGAGAATCACCAGCGTGATCGTGAAAACCAGGAATCCACCGGTCACGCCAAGCTCGTCGGTCATCGGGTCCGTGAGGATCGGTTTGAGCGCGCCAGCCAGCAGCGTGATGGTGCCCTGATACGCCACGACTGGGATCACTGCCACGATGCAGCCCCAACCAAACATCGCGGTGAAGCCCATCGTCGCGAGTCCATCCATGGCACCCTTCACGGCCAAGACCTCCCAATCGCCCTTCAAGCCGTCTTCAATCGCTCCCAAGATCGCCATCGGACCCACACAAAACAGGATCGTGCAGGTGATGAAGCCTTCGTTGAACTTGTTGCCGCCTTCATCGCTCTTGGTCATGTGTTTCTTGGCGATCTCCCCAAGTTGGTTCAGGCCTTTCTGCAGGCGCATTGCCATGCCGAGGGCATTGCCGATCACCAGCGAGAGTGCAGCAATCCCGATCATACCGGCGCTGCGGAGGAATCCACCTCCCAAGCCATCCCAGATCATCTTCGTGGCCACGAACACCGTCGCCATGGCCAGGATCAACTTGATGCGTCCCTGGGTCTTGGCGGAGATCGAATTGGCGGCAAAAATGCCGATTATTCCGCCCACAAGGATGCAGGCCGCGTTAATGATCGTGCCGATCACGCGGCAGACTCAAACACGTCAACCCGCCTGCAAAAAGGGTATTCTGCCCTCCTTGCCGTAGGTGAAAGAGCCTAGCCCGATCCGGTGGCGACGGCCCTGTAAGAGGGGCAGATTTACCCGTTCCAAGTTCGATCAGGCAAAAAGCCACAAGCGGTGCATTGAATACTAAATGATAGTATTTAACAGTATTAGATAAACGGCGTATTGGTATCTCAATTCCCTGAGATTTGCTGAATTATGGAGGCAATAACCGACATTCAACGAGGTCTGCGCGCTTTTTCACTCACTCTCATGGTTAATCATGCGTGTAACCTTCGTTGTTCCTACTGTTACACGGGATCGAAGTTCAATCGGCGGATGCTGCCCGGGATGGGTGATCAGGCGATTCGGCGGGCTCTGGCGTCGATCCGGAACGGTGGGCGGCTGGATCTGGGCTTCTTCGGTGGGGAGCCGATGATGGAGGCGAAACGCATCCGCGAGTGGATCGGCTACGCCAAGGCGGTCGCGGCGGGGAGAGGTATTCGGGTGATCCCGGGCCTGACGACCAATGGCACGATTCGTAATCCGCAGGCGGATGATTTGTTGTTCGGCGGCGAGCTCGAGGTCTCCATCAGCTGCGATGGTGCTCCGGAGACGCATGATCGGCATCGTATTGGTTTGGACGGAGCCGGGAGCTTTTCGAAGGTGCGCGACACGATCGAGGCTTTGGTCGCCGTCGAGGCAGACTTCCAGACCATCACCGTGGTTCGCCCCGACACCGCGGCGAAGTTGCCCGACAATTTGAAATTCCTCCATTCGCTCGGGGTCCGGCGGATGGTGGTCTCGTTAGACCTCTGGACCCAGTGGAAACGACAGGACGCCGCCCGGTTGTTGGAAGGGATCGCCGCAGCCGGGCGGTTCTGGCGCGAACGTCTGCCGTGCGTGTCCGTGAATTGCTTCGACCTGAAACTGGCCGCGATAGTTGGCGCGCCGGTTGCCGAGGACGTCACGGTCTGCGGCTACGGTCACGGTGTAATTGCGGTGTCACCGGCAGGTAATCTTTATCCCTGCGAACGTGTGATCGCCGATGATCAACCAGGCAATCCCGCGCGCCTTCCCGGTCGCGTTCACGAAGGCGAAGACTTTCTCCAATTCCAACCGGCTGGCGAACGAAACGCCGCTGCCTGCTCCAATTGCGCCATTCGCGATGCCTGCGGCACGAGCTGTCGCTGCAGCAACTTCGTGCGCACCGGCGACGTCGGTCGCCCCGACGGACTGCTCTGCCTCTTCGACAAGGCCTGTTACCAGGAAGCGCTGAAAGCCATCACGGAACCATCCAACCGAAACGACGAACATGAACGAACCAGAAGAGATACCCGACCCGTCCGGAGAGCCGATTGCTGTTGAAGCTACGGAGCTCGAACCATCTTCCAGATCCAAGATCCTCCCGGCGATCCGAATCACCTTGGGCGCCGGCGTCGTGGGGGCCGTCATCCTGACCACCATGACGCCGTCCTTGGCGAAGGGAGCGCCCAGTTCCGTGAGACTCAATTGGATGGAGCGACAGACCAAAATCGAGAAAACGATCCGACAACAGGAAGCAACCGAACAATCCAATCCCCAACCAGGTGTGAATCATCAATGAATCCGAATTGAACGAAACAGCCGCGTCCGTTGATCCGACCGAAGAGCCAGTGCGCAAACCGAACAGAGCCCTCAAGTTGATGGGGCAAGTCATCCGGGGGACGTTCTATGGAGTGGCAATCTGCTTCGCAGGTCTCGTGGCTCTCACGCTGCTTGTGCCGCCGCATTCTCATGGGGCCAGTAGCTCGACCCGACTTGAAGGGGCGCAGCGACAGGCCGACATCGAGGAAACGATTCGAGAACAAGACGCCAGAGAACAATCCCATTCAAACCATGAATGAACCTGTTACGGATCCCGACGCCGATCCAGTTCCCGTCGAATCGACCGCCCTCAAGTGGGCCAAGAACATCGCGATTGGAACCTTCCGTGTCGTGGGCTACGGCAGCATCGCCGTCGTTGCCATCGGGGTCCTGACGCCGGTTACCTGTCGTGGCGCTCAGAGCTCCGCCCGTTTGGAGTGGCTCGAGCGCGACCAGTTGATTGAAGACGTCATCCGTGACGAATCGAAGCAACCACCCGAACAACCATGAACGAACCCGAAACCATCTCCGAACTCGCAGCTCCTGCACTCGCCACAGTTCCCAACTGCACTCCGTGGTCGGCCGCTCGAGTCGGCCTCGGCGTCATCTGTGGAGCCGCCCTCATTGTCTCGATCATGCCTATCTGTTCCTGCTCTGGCCGAACGCGTGAGATGAAGGCCGAACAACGTCACGCCGCCATCGAGGAAGCCATCCGGCAACAAACCGTTCAAATGCCCGCTCCCGGCCATGGACGAACCGTCACCGCCAACCAATAGATTGTGGGGCGCACTCCGACACGGTCTCCGATGGGGCGAGCACCTGCTCGCCGTCATCGGGGCCGTGTTGATCGCCTACCATCTCTGCTTCGAACTCTCCGTGATGGTCTCTCCCTCCATGTCGCCCACGCTGCAAGGCACGAAGCGTGAAAATGGCGACTGGGTTCTCACCGAAAAGATCACCTACTGGTTCCGTGAACCCCGCCGCTGGGAAGTCGTCCGCTTCAACCTCGACGACTACACCCCCGTCATGAAACGCGTCGTGGCTCTCCCCAAGGAAACCATTACCATCAAGACAAACAACATCACCATCAACGGCGAATCCGTCCTCCGCCCCGACTCCATCACCAACCTTACCTACTACTCCTACGGCAACCTCAGTAGCGGTCGCCCTGTGCCCTGTGACTGGGGCTACTACGTCCTCGGCGACGACTCCCGTGATTCCCAGGACTCACGCTTCGAGGGCGCCATCAAGCCGGACAAGATCCAAGGACGTGTCCTGCTGAGAGTCTGGCCGCTAAATCGCTTTGGCTGGGTAAGGTAGGGATCAGGCACCAAGTCTTCGGAGAATTGTCTCCGGGTCTTGGCGTAGGTCCAAGATGGCTTCCACAATGATCCGACCGTCCTCGATTGAGTAAAAGATACCGTATTCGTAGAATCCGATGAGCAACTTCCTCCGATATCTTCCTTTGAACGGTGGGCCCAACCGGGGAAACCTCGAGAGTGAATCGAATGCGGTGTCGAGAGCGTCGGAAAATCGTATCGCTCGATCTTCACTGTAATCAGCAATGACAGTGAAGAGATGCAACGCGTCCTCTTCCGCGCCGCGTAGCAGAATTACTTCTGCCATGAAGCCCCGGTCTTTTCGCGGAGCCGTGCTCTTACTTCCTGCCAAGTCGATCCGGTTGACGGATCAGCCTGGTAGGCTTCGAAGCGGGCGTCCAATACCTCCAATATGGCCTGATCCTGCTCGGGGGACATCGCCGGCGCATGAAGCTCATCGAGAAGCTCCTGCGTGAGGATCAACTTCTGTTCCGCGCTCAGCGATTTTACTTCCGGCAGTGTTTCCAGAACCATGTAAGAAGCCTACACTTGGAATAGGATCATTCAACCACGGAAGGGACGGAATACACGGAATGAAGATCACTTCTTCGGTTTCTTCTTCCGATTCTTCTTCTTGGTATGAACCACGTTCGGTCGTGCCATCTTCGAATCCGGACTGCGAAAGACCCAAGGTTCCCAGGTCGCCCGAACT
>JBMYQZ010000246.1:0-7452 GCA_049601855.1 Limisphaerales bacterium
GTGATCGCGAATCAACCAGCAGATGACGACCAATACCGCCAGGCGATACGCCTGGAGCCAGACGGGTTTGAGCCGGGAGACGAACGAGCGGGAGTGAGGCTCCGTCTCGTTCATTCCATTGCTCCAACCCTCCGCGACTCCAACGTTATTTCTTCTGCTTGATCAAGCGGACGGCGTCCGAATGAATGTTGCCGTTGGCGCCCTTGCCAATGATCGAAATCGTGGCGGTTGCATCTTCGGGAAACTCGAAGATGCCGAGGGAGATGAAGGTGGGCTTGATCGGGGCGGGCTCCTTCATGTTCACCGTGATCGTCCTCGGTTCACCGGCACCGGTCACCGTAACCTTGGCGTTGGACGCGCGGTTGGGATGGTGTTGGTAGGCGTATTGCACGTCGTACTTGCCGGCGCGCTTGATGGTGAATTCGTATTTCGCGGTCGCCCCGGAACTGCCGCCGGCGTAGCGGTAATGATCACCGACGTAATTCTTCAAGCCGGCGCCGTTTCGCCAGTGTGCGGAGTGTTCGGCTTTCACGTCGTCCATGACCATGCCTTCAAGTGCGACGGGATCGATGTAGGTGTCTTCAATCGGTGGCAGTTTCACCGCGCCTTTCGCGACGTAGAAATCGCTGTTCACCGTGTCGCGGCGCGTGACGCCAGCGATCCGGCAAAGTTGCAGCAGTTCTTCCAAGTGTGAGTGGTAGACGGCGGCGGGGAGGCAATCGTGCTTGAGGCAGATCGAAGCGGCTTTGCCAACGACTTCACCAATCATCCCACCCGTGCGCATGACGCGAATCGTACCGAGGGCTTGATGAGTCACGCTGATGTTGCGGCCGGCCATGAAGAGGTTGTTGATGTTGCGCGAATAGAAGCTGCGATAGGGCAGGGGATAACCACGCCGGCGATCCACGCCTTTGCCGTGAACGGCTTTGGCGATGAACGGGTTGTCGGGATACTTCTTCATGTATTCCTCGCGGGGATAGTGCAGGTCGATGGACCAGGTGGTGGGAACAGTGCCATCGGGGAACTCGCGTTTGCTGACGATGTCTTCCTGTGTGAGGATCACATCGCCGAGCAATTGGGTGGATTCGCGCGGACCACCGATGTAGGCGGACCACTCCAGTTCGGCGTTCTGGTGTTCGGCCGCGCCTTCCTTGCTGTGCTTCATCGCGGCAAAGGCGCCGTACATCGCGCGCAGGTTCCAGTCGCGGACGTATTCGAGATCGGTCAGGGGATCGAGGTTGAATCCGCTTTCCCAAAACCACTCGGCGTGGAATCGGCGCGGGTAAGGGAAGTCCTTCATCTCGAGATCCAAGGCCCACGGAACCTGCGGGAATTCACGCGGGCCGTCGGCGTTCTTCCACTTCCACATGTTGCTCATGCCGAGGTGGCCACGGCTTTGGATCGTGTTGTCGGCACCGGCGAGGAGACCGATGTAGGAATGCCCGGTGCAATCGGCGAAGAGCTTGCCGGAGAAGCGTCGGATCTTTCCGGTGCGGATGTCGAAGGCGAGAACAGCGGTGATCTCGTTGCCTGATCTCTCGACGCGGAAACCGTGATGCAGGAGGAAGAGGTCGATGTTCTTTTCGGCCCGCACGATCTTCTCCTTGTGGGCGTCGCCAAATTCCTCGTAGGTGCCTGGTGAAGCCTTGGCGTGATCGGCGAACTCTTCGACGATTTCACCGAGGCGCACGAAACGACCACGGCGGGTGTTGCCCTTGGCCCAGACGCGAATTTCCGAGCTGCCATTGCCGCCGAGCACGGCACGATTCTGAATGAATGCCACCTTGCAACCCATGCGCGCTGCGGAGATCGCGGAGCCAAGTCCGCCATAACCACCGCCGACCACGACGAGATCATAAGGACCTTCTTCCACGGGCTTGGAGGGAAGCCCGGCGAGTTTCGTCCGCCATTCGGCCATCGGCTTGCTGTCATTGGGCGGGGTGAAGTTCTGCTCATTCGAGAACAAGATCGCATCACAGCGGCCTTCAAAACCGGTGAGATCCTTCAGGGCGAGTTGGTTGTTGCCTTTCTTCAGTGGCACCGAACCGCCGGCGTGCCAGTTCCAATTCGCGCCCTCGGTGCCGAAGGTTTCATCGAGTGCCTTACCATTGACGAGCAGTTGAAATTTGCCCGGCGCGCCACGTGCTTTCCAATGCGCGACCCAGTCCTTGGTGCGAACCCACACGCGATAGTTGCCTGCCTTGGCAGCCTTGACCGTAGTGGTGGCATCAGCGACCGGACGACCGAGGCCGTGAGCCAGCAAATAGGGCGAGCCCATGATCTCGATGAACTGGGTGTCCAGTTTCCACCCGCCCCAGGTCTTGAAACTCTCGGCTTCCACCAACAGGGTCGCAGCCGACGCCGGCAAGAGGGCAGTGCTCAATATTGCGAGGAGACAGATCGCTTTCTTCATACGTGCGGAAGTTCTTATAGCGGTTTTTTGGACAGCAAAACCGCAAAAAACTTCCTAGGCTCCGCGCCAATGGCGAAACGAACTCCCCTTGGTTGGTTGCGGTTGATCGGCTTTTATGAGGCGATCTCGTTCATCTTGCTCGTTTTTATCGCCATGCCCTTGAAATACGGGGTGGGGCAGCCGATCGGGGTGAAGATTTTCGGGCCGATTCACGGGTGGTTGTTCGTGATGTATTGCGTTGCGATTGCCGTGGCGCATTTCAAGTCCCGACTCCCGTGGGGCTGGAGTATCGGTTGCTTTTTCGCGGCACTCCTGCCGTTTGGGCCCTTCGTGATCGACAAGAAACTGAAGCAGCTGGATGGAGGAGACGAAGCCAGCTGAAGCGGAACGAACCTCGCGTTCCCTTGATGTCGGACTCGCTCTGGCGCTGTGGCTGGTGTCGATGGTCCTGTATTG
The DNA here is from genome assembly GCA_049601855.1 of Limisphaerales bacterium. Classification (GTDB taxonomy): domain Bacteria; phylum Verrucomicrobiota; class Verrucomicrobiia; order Limisphaerales; family JAYPXF01. Next base: position 2,870 of record JBMYQZ010000246.1, read on the forward strand.
GCCGACGTCCGGATACGATTTCGTCTACTTCGACGACCCGTTGTTTGTGATCAACAATCCGAGCGTGAACCAAGGGTTCACGGCGGAGGGGGTCAAGCGGGTGTTCACTCATGCGGATTACGATTATTGGCGGCCGCTTTGTTGGCTGACGCACATGGCGGATGTGGAGATGTTTGGCCTGAAGGCAGGGGGGCATCACGCCACGAGTCTTGCCATCCATGCGTTCAACGCGGTGTTGCTGTATGTCTTCTGTCTGATCGCGCTGAACAATCGACCGGCGGCGTTTCTGATCGCCGGTTTGTTTGCGTGGCATCCGCAGCACGTTGAAAGCGTGGCTTGGATTGCGGAGCGGAAGGATGTGTTGAGCGGGTTCTTCTGGTTTGGATGTTTCATTTTCTACGCGCTCTTTGTGCGGACGAAGGTGCGCAAGTTTTACTGGCTCACCTTGGCGTCCTTCGGCTTGGGCCTGATGTCGAAACCGATGATCGTCACCTTGCCGTTTCAATTGCTGCTGTTGGATGTCTGGCCCTTGCGGCGCGAGGAGAAGATTCAGTGGAAGCCACTGGTGATGGAAAAAATACCGTTCTTCATCCTGGCGATTGCTTCGGTTTGCTTTGCCTACTACGCGCAACGAGCGGCGGGTGAGATGGCCGAGGGCATGGTGCCGGCTTGGACGATGCGAGTGGGGAATGCTGCCATCGCGTACGGCGATTACCTGGTGCGAACCATCGTACCGGTCGATCTGGGGGCGTTTTACCCGTATCCCGAGAAATTGCCGGTGGCGAAATTGGCGGCTTCGATTCTGGCGTTGCTGGGAATCACCTGGTTCGGATGGAAACGTCGACTTTCTAATCCGCAAGCTCTGATCGGGTGGCTTTTCTTTCTGGGAACGATTTTCCCGGTGGTTGGGATTCTGAAAGTTGGCGGACAGGCTTCGGCCGATCGATACACCTACATCGCCCTTACCGGATTGTTTTGGACGTTCGCCGTGTATTTGTTTCCAAAGTCCCATGAGCTTCCGCGGGCGGGGCTGGTCGTTGGCGGGCTATCGTTGCTGGCCTGTCTGGTTCTCTCACACAAACAGATCAAGCATTGGGAGAACAGCATCACGATCTTCGCGCACACCGTGGACGTCACGGAGAACAACCTCGTGATGAAGAACAATCTCGCAATGGCTCACTTGAAGGCAGGGAACGTTGAGCGGGCCCGGGTGCTCTACGAAGAGATCGTGGCCGTGCGAGCACAGCATTTTGCTCATCATTATCTGGGGACGATCTATGAACACCTCGGTGATCTTGACGCTGCGGAATTTCATTATCGTGCCTCGCTCGGCGTCTACCCCGCCTTTGTGCCGCCGGCGATGGAACTGGGCGAACTGTTGTTGCGAAAAGGACAGTTGTCGGAAGCGGAGAATCTGATCCTTCGCGTGCTCAAGGCAGAGCCGAAGAATGAGCGGGCGGCGCAATATCTCGCGATGATTCGAAGTCAGCCGAGGTGACCTACTTCGACAGCGCCACGATGTAGTGTTGCATCACCGTGGCTTCCTCCGGTTGGTCCTGGGTGGAGTAGGCGTGCTGCAGATTCGAGCACATGCGCAAGAGCATGCGACGCGGACTGACCGGGGAGAGGAAGCTTTCGTGATAATCATGACCGGACTGAAGCAGCATCTTGATGGTTTCGCCCTTGGTCATGAGTTTGCCCTTCTGAAAGGGATCAATGTAGATCTGCTCGCGGGTGGTCTGGAATCGGCAGATGAAATGCCCCGGCATGCCGAGCCCGACGACCGGCAGGTGCAGGCGCCGGCAGACAAACATGTAGACCGCGCTCAGGCTGATGGGATTGCCGCGGTGCCGATCCACGACCCGGTTCAGGTAACTGTTCTGCGGGTCGTAGTAATTCTCCATGTTCCCGCTGTAGCCGAGGAAGTGGTAGAGGTAGAAATTGATGGTCGCGAGGATTTGCCCGGCCGGGGCGCCGAAATCGATGCGGTCCTTGAGTTCGCTCGCGTAGTTGTCCAGAACGGCGGCGTAAGCCTCGACGTTGATTCCCGAGAACTTGGTCTTGGCCAGGAGCCAGGCGCCGTGTTCCACGTCGATCTTCTCGCTCTTGTTCAGGCAGAAGGTGAGGAAATCGTTATCCGCGGAAATGCGCTCAAAGTGGTCCACTATCGCATTGGCCCGTTTACGGAGTATAGGATCGTCGTCGAGCTTGTATTCCTGGAGCCAATCCGCTGCGGCCGGGCCCTGATCGAGGATGGTCTGTTGGATGCTTTCGTAGACGCCGGGGTCGTCGTCGGCAAGGAGGGTGAGGAGAGCCCGTTTCTGACTTTCAGAGAAAGCCAACTCCGTCGAATTGTCTGCAGACGGGATCATTGGGGACGTCAAATGGATACCACACAGTGCAACACGGACAAAGTGCATTCGTCTACGGCAAGGACACCAGAAACGAACGCTCACAGAGGGATGGACGGCGTCAGGAGTCCGTGGATTCGTCCTGTTTGAGCGCCTCTTGAAGTTTCTCGATCTGTTCCCGTCGCTCACGGGTCATCATCACCCAGAAGTCCCACAGAGCGATGTAGATCGAGATGGTCACAAAGACCAGGCAGGTAAGCCAATAGGTGAGGAAAGCCACTCCCCTAAGGCGTTCCTCCAGTGCGGTGAAGCCCCAGATTACCATCAAAACGGCCACACAAATGAAGAAAAGGCCGAACTTTCTGCGTATTCTGTCACCTTTAGTCAACATGAGTAACTTTCGTTTCTGGTATTAACGTTTCTGATGAGGTCGTGAACAAATTCTTTTTGAATGCCAACGGCGTTTCTACTAGCTTTCCCGGCCCTAATTGACAAGTGCATGATTGATAAGAACATCCATAAGTCGCTTTACCGCCCGGAATTCGAGCATGACGCCTGCGGTGTTGGCTTCGTCGCGAATTCCAATGGCAAGCGCGAACATCGGATTTTGGACTACGCTTTGCAGTCGCTTTGCCGGCTGTCTCACCGCGGTGCCTTGGATGCGGACGGTATTACCGGTGACGGTGCCGGCGTCCTGACCCAGCTCCCGAAGGAATTCTTCCACAAGATCGCCGCCGATATGGGCGTTGAGATCGAGGCGGCCGAAGACATCGGCGTTGGCTTCTTCTTCCTGCCCCGGGACGAGGCGGTCGCGGAGAAGTGCGTATCCATTATTGAAGAGGCCACCGAGAAGTTTGGCGTGAGCCGTATTGGTTGGCGCGAAGTGCCGATTGACACTGCCTGCATCGGTGCAAAGGCCCTGGACACCCAGCCCAAGTTCCGCCAATTGCTCGTCCGTCGTACGGAGGGCTGGAGCAATGAGGAATACGAACGTCGGCTGTACCTTGTCCGCAAGGTCATTGAGAAGCATGCCAAAGAGGACAGCATTGAGGATTTCTACATCCCGTCCTTCTCCGCGGCTCAGATTGCCTACAAGGGGCTGTTCGACGCGCCGCAATTGCAGAAGTTCTTTCTCGATCTGCAGGACGAGACCTACACCACGGCACTGGCGGTCTTTCATCAGCGCTACTCGACCAACACCTTCCCGAATTGGAAGCTGGCTCATCCGTTCCGGATGATTGCCCACAATGGTGAGATCAATACCTGTCTCGGGAACAAAAACTGGACCCGCGCCCGGGAGCTGGAACTCCACTCCGATCTCTGGGGCGAGAACATCAAGTACATCAAGCCGGTCATCCAGGAGGCCAACTCAGACTCGGCCTGTCTCGATAACGCGTTGGAACTCCTGACCATGAGCGGCCGCAGCATCCTGCACTCCGCGATGATGTTGGCTCCCGAGGCATGGGAGAAGATGGACGAGATGCCGCCGAAGATTAAGGCGTTCTACAAGTATCACGCCTGCCTCAACGAACCCTGGGATGGTCCGGCCGCCATTGTGTTTACCGACGGTCGTTATGTTGGTGCTTCCTTGGACCGCAACGGCCTGCGCCCGGCGCGCTTCAAGATCTACGACGATGGCCTCGTCGTGATGGGCAGCGAAGTCGGCGTGCTCGAATTGGACGAGAGCAAGGTTACCTCCAAGGGGCGCCTGGCTCCCGGTCGGATGATTGCAATCGACACACAGGAGAAAAAAATCCTGCGCGACAGCGACATCAAGGCAATCGTGTCCGCCGACCGCCCCTTCGACGAATGGGCCGAGAAAAACATCTTCTCGCTCGCCGAACATTCGGAGCCGTTCAATGACAATTTTGAACCGGTCAATCTCTACGACCTGACGCTCCAGCAGATCGCCTTCGGTTGGAACCTCGAGCAGACGCAGGAGATCCTCATTCCGATGGCGAAGAACGGCGCCGAGCCCATTGGTTCCATGGGCGACGACACGCCGCTGGCCGTTCTCTCCAAGCGTCCGCGCCTGTTGTTTGATTACTTCAAGCAACTGTTCGCCCAGGTCACCAACCCACCGATCGACAGCATTCGCGAGAAGGTCGTGATGTCCTTGTCGACCTTCATGGGCTGGCGTCGCTCATGGCTCGAGCAGACGGCCGAGCACGCAAAGCTGGTGATGATCGACAGCCCGTTCCTGCTCGAATACGAGCTGCACGCGCTGACGAA
>JBMYQZ010000246.1:7462-7701 GCA_049601855.1 Limisphaerales bacterium
ATCGAAGACCCAGCTTACCAATCCACGACGATCTACACGCACTTTGATGCGACGAACGGGACGGAAGATCTGGAAAAAGGACTCGAGTCCATCTGCAAGCAGGCCGAAGCCGCTGTGGGTGAAGGCAAGAGTCTGATCGTCCTCAGCGACCGCGATACCGACGAGAAGAACACGCCGATCCCGATGCTCCTCGCGGTTGGTGCCGTGCACCATCATCTCATTCGCGTCGGCAAACGCAT
>JBMYQZ010000247.1:0-7678 GCA_049601855.1 Limisphaerales bacterium
GGCGACCGCACTTCCCTGGTTGAGAATATCGATCACAGTCCCATAAAGATGCCCATCACGAACCTCCAATCGAAAGAAGCCCTCCACAAAAACGAAGTCATAAGCCAATAACGCCGCCAACCCGAGCAGCGGCCACGCGAGACTGCCGCCTTGGAACCAGTCTTTCACCTTGGCCAGGGGATCACTCATCGTGGTGTGCCACCATTTCCATGATACGTTGTTCGGTGATTTCCTCGCCGGTCAGTTCGCCCACCTTGCGACGATCGCGCATCACCGCAACGCGATCGCAAGTGTGCACCACCTCCTCCAACTCCGAACTGATGAACACGACCGCCATCCCTTTCTCACGCAGTGACCGCACGAGTTTCTCAATCTCCGCCTTGGCCCCGACGTCAATCCCGCGCGTCGGCTCATCGAGAATGATCAAGCGCGGTTGCATCGCCAACCAACGCGCCAGCAAGACCTTCTGCTGATTGCCACCGGAGAGATTCGTGATCGGCGTCGCAGAGTTGGGCGTCTTGATGTTGAGCGCCTTGATGTAGTGATCACAGAGCTGTTCCTGTTCCCCTCGCGGCAACAAACCGATCGGTCCCCTGCTCGCCTGCATCGCGAGGATCAGATTCTCCCGCACTGAGAGATTCGGAATAATTCCCTCGCCCTTGCGATCTTCGGAACAAAAGGCCAATCCCTTCGCGATAGCCTTGCGCGGGTGATTGATGGGCCGGGCGTCGCCATCCACACTCAGCTTTCCGGAATCCGGCACATCAATACCGAACAACATCCGGGCCGTTTCTGTCCGCCCCGATCCCAGCAAGCCGCCCAGCCCGACAACCTCCCCGCGCCGAACTGTGAGGTCCAAAGGATGCACTGAGCCTCGGCGACCAATTCCCTCACCCCGCAGCAACTCCTCTCCTTCCGTCCTCGACGTGGATTCTGACTTGTGTTCAACCGCCTCGGGATCACGGCCCAGCATTTTCCCGATCAACTCAAGACGCGGCAACTCGGCGGTCGCGAATTCCCCAACCAACGCGCCATTGCGCAGCACCGTGATCCGATCGCTGATCTCGTACACCTGATCCAGGAAGTGCGTCACGAACACGATCGCCAAACCGTCCTTGCGCAGCTTCCGCATGACCTTGAAGAGCGCCGTTGTCTCCCGGTCATCGAGACTCGAAGTCGGTTCATCAAGAATGAGCACGCGCGCATTCACATCCAACGCCCGCGCAATCGCGACCATCTGCTGAATCGCCATCGAACAGGTATCGAGTTGCTGTCCGACATCTAGTTCCAATCCAAGTCGCGCCAAGGCCTTCCTCGCCAATCGACGGGTTTCGCGCCAACGAATGATTCCAAACCGCTTCGGTTGACGTCCCAGCAAAATGTTCTCCGCGATCGAGAGCGCCCCGACCAGATTCACCTCCTGGTAAACCGTACTGATCCCAAGAGCCTCCGCCTCCTGCGTGGAGCCGGGATCGATGCTCTGCCCCCCCATTTCCGCCGCACCTTCATCACGCCGATAAACGCCAGTGAGCACCTTTATCAACGTGGACTTGCCCGCGCCGTTTTCCCCCATCAAGGCGTGCACCTCACCACCACGCAGACGGAAGTCGACGTCATTCAACGCCAACACGCCCGGGAACTCCTTGCGAATTCCCCGCATATACAGCAATGGCTCGGTGGCAGCACTCACGGATCGCGAAAAGCGGATTATGCGCATTCGATGTGCCCTCGCAATAGCCCCAGCAACCGGACCTTGTATGAATCCGGTCACCCCGGTTCTGTGGGACGTTTCCACGTCGCCAATCAGCCGACGACTCCCTCGTGCACATTGAGGATCTCCACGAAATCCAAAAACTTCACCCTCACACCGTGCGCGCGGATGCTAGTGCCAGATGATTACGACCCGACACTGTTGGCTGCGATGATTCCCGCGATCAACGCGAATAGGTCGTTGGCTGGAAATCGCGCGATTCAATCAGTTGCTCGAACCCTACGTGATCACCAGATCCAAGCGTTTTCTCGGCAATCACGCTCAGGGTATCGCCGGGTTGGACGACGTATTGCACGGGAGCGGCCAGCGCGCAGAGGCAGAACATCAAAACAAGAACCCGAATCATCGTCACTCCGCCCCCCCCAATTGTTGTCATTCACCGGGACAGTCAATTGGCAATTGAAGCGTCCGGTGAATTCCTTTTGACTCCCCGGCGTGAACGGTTACCTGGCCATCGTCCTCCACGCGCATCTCCCCTATGTGCGGCATCCGGAGCATGACCGCTTTCTGGAGGAGAGCTGGCTGTTTGAGGCGATTACGGAGTGTTACCTGCCGTTGATCCAGGAGATGGACGGATGGCTTGCGGACGGCATGCAGACCCGCCTGACCATGAGCCTCACCCCGACGCTCTGCTCCATGCTCACCGATCCGCTGCTGCAGGATCGTTATAACCGGCACCTCGACGGCCTCATCGCCCTCGCCGAAAAAGAGCTTCTTCGCACGCATTGGGACCGTCCGTATCGCGAACTCGCCTGGCATTATCACTGGAAACTCTGCGGACTGCGCGAAGCCTATTACGCCTACGGCCGCAACGTCGTCGGCGCCTTCCGCAAGTTTCAAGAGCAAGGTCAGCTGGAAATCATCACCTGTGCGGCCACGCATGGGATGCTGCCGCTGATTTCCACACCCGAATCCGTCCGGGCGCAGATTCTGACGGCTCGGGATCATTACCAATCGTGTTTTGGCTGTGACCCGCGCGGCATCTGGTTGCCGGAATGTGCCTACAGCGAAGGGGTGGAGAGCGTGTTGCAGGAGGCAAACATACGGTGGTTCACGATGGATACGCATGGCTTGCTGCATGCCGAGCCGATGCCGCGCTACGGAGTGTTCGCGCCGGCCTACACGAAGAACGGCATTGCCGCTTTTGCTCGCGATCTCGAATCCGCCCAACAGGTTTGGAGTCGTGACGAAGGGTATCCGGGAGATCCGCGCTACCGTGATTTCTACCGGGACATCGGGTACGACCTCGACTTTGACTACGTGAAGCCGTACCTGCCCTCGCCCGACGTCCGCGGGCTCACCGGTATCAAGTATCACCGGATCACCGGCGCGACCGGAGAGAAGCAACTCTACAACTTGGAAGCCGCTCAACAGGCAGCGGATGAACATGCCGGACATTTCCTGAACCAGCGACTGGCGCAGATGGATCACCTCTCCGCCCTCATGGATCGCCCGCCTTTGGTCCTTTCGCCCTACGACGCGGAGTTGTTCGGTCATTGGTGGTACGAAGGCCCGCAGTTCCTCAATTACTTCATCCGCAAGCTTTACCACGACCAGGACCAGATCGAGATGATCACGCCGGCCGATTACCTGCAACGTCATCCGACGAACCAGGTTGTGAAACCGAGCACCTCCACTTGGGGCGAAGAGGGCTACTTCAAGCTCTGGATGAACGAGACAAACGAGTGGATCTACCTGCACCTGGGCGTGGCCGAGGAACGCATGACGAACCTTGCGCGAATGCATCCGACGCCCGGCGACCTCGAACACCGCGCCTTGAACCAGGCGGCTCGCGAACTCCTCCTCGCCCAAGCCAGCGACTGGCCTTTCATCATGCGCACCGGCACCAGCCCTGAATACGCCAAGCGCCGCGTGAAAGACCATCTGCTGCGCTTTATCTCCCTTCACGAAATGCTCACCACCACCCGCATCGACGAAAAATGGCTGCGCGAGGTTGAGTGGAAGGACAATCTCTTCGCCGACGTCGACTATCGAAACTGGTCCTGATTCCACCCGATGAACTTCCTTCGCCTGCTGACTTTTGCCCTCTGTTCCACCAGCCTCCTCCATGCCGCCGATTCCGCGGTGGGACGAAAACACCGCTTCGAACCGGTCATCCAGAAGATGGAAGGCTGGACCGTCCATGTGGACCCACAACTTCTGAAGGGCGAACACAGCAAGGAAGGCAAACGCGCCCTGCGCATGCTGGCTGACAACCTGCACCGCATCTCCATTCTCGTTCCCGAACCGCAACTCGCGAAAATGCGAACGTTGGAAATCTGGATCGAACGGGAACACCCGACCCTGAAGGCGATGCAATATCATCCGAGTCGCAGTTGGCTGGTTGCCCGCGGCCACGATCGGCGCCTGGCCAAGAAGGTTCATATCACGCGCGCCCGTGCATTGTTCGATCGCGGCCAACTGCTGAAACACCCCGCCGTCGTACTCCACGAACTCGCCCACGCCTACCACGACCAGATCCTCGACTTTGACAACCCCGAGGTTGAAGCCGCTTACGATAGCGCCAAAGCCTCGGGCAAATACGAAAAGGTCCTCCTTTATTCCGGCCGATACGTCCGTCATTACGGCATGAACAATGCGAAAGAATATTTCGCCGAAGCCACCGAGGCGTGGTTCTACCGCAATGACTTTTATCCCTTTGTGCGCGCCGAATTGGAGGAACATGATCCCAAGATGCACCGACTCTTGGAAAAGATCTGGGGTGCGAAAAAGTGACGGCGTTCGGCAGAATCCTGATTGGACTTGTTCTCGCGACGCAGGTGTCCGTCCATGCGAATGCAAAGATTCGTGGACTGGCCTTGGTGTCGGAACTGAACTGCGGCAACTGCCACGATTTGCCGTCGCCCCGTGGCGCACCCAATCTTCGGGAAGGTTGGTTGCCCGCGGAATATCTGCGCGATTTCATCGCCGACCCACAACGCGCCAAGCCGGGCACGGTGATGCCTCACTCACTTTCTCATCTCGCAGCGACTGAACGCCACAAGTTGGCGAACGAATTGACACATTTCCTCTACTCGATCGCCAAGGCCCGTCCCATTGAAAAAGTGTCCCGTGGTTCAGCCGAGAAAGGTCGCGAGCTTTACGCGACGATCGGTTGCGTCGCCTGCCACGGCACTGAACCCATGTCGGTATCCGCCAAATACACGCTTTCCTCCCTGACGTCCTACCTCAAGAACCCGTTGCAACATCGTCCGACCGGCCGCATGCCCGACATGAAACTGGGCCACTTCGAAGCGGTGAACCTCGCCACCTACTTACTCAAGGAACCGATCGCCCACGGATTACTCGAACTCAATCTCGCCTTGGCCAAGAAGGGGCAGAAACACTTCCGTGACCAAGGTTGCGTTCGTTGTCATCAAACGGCGGTGACCAAGCGTGAACAGCCGATGACTCCAATCGGGAACCTGGATCGCGGCTGCCTTTCCACCGCCAAAGGTCCGTGGCCCAACTACGCATTGACCGGCGAACAACGAGCCGACATCCGCACCGCGATTCGCGATCGAGCCGCGTTGTCAGCCGACGAGCAGATCAGACTGCACCTGACCCGACTCAATTGTATCGCCTGTCATTCCCGCGGCGAATTCGGCGGCCCGGGTGACGGCCTCGATAAACACTTCACCGGCGCGGATCCCAATCTTGGCGACCAAGGACGCATCCCCCCGCACCTCACCCACACCGGTGCCAAGTTGAAACCCGAATGGCTGCGCAAGGTGTTGGTGAACGGCGAATCCGTCCGCCCGTATCTGAACACACGTATGCCCAAGTTCGGAGCGACGAATGTGGAGCCCTTGATCAGACTGTTCGCGGAAGCGGATCACCTCGAACCGATCCAGATCGATCGCGTAAAGGACACCAAGCAGGTGAAGAACGACGGACGCCAACTTGCTGGCAGCCGCGGCGGACTGAACTGCGTGGCCTGCCACACCTTCCGTCTCGAAAGCGCCGCACCGATCAAGGCCTTGGATCTCACCACGATGACCGATCGCCTGCAGGAACAATGGTTTCATCAATACCTCCTGCATCCGCAACGCTTCCAACCGCTCACCATCATGCCCGGATTCTGGCCGGAAGGGAAAGCGACGCTGAAGACCGTCCTCAACGGCAATACCAGTCAACAGATCGACGCGCTCTGGCAGTATCTCTCCTACGGTCGCAACGTGCGCGCTCCCGCCGGCATCATCCTTGAGCCGCTGCCGCTCGTCGTGAAGGACGAGGCCGTGATGTTACGCCGCAATTACCAGGGCATCGGCAAACGCGGCATCGGTGTCGGTTACCCGGCCAAGATCAACCTCGCCTTCGACGCCGGCCAGATGCGGCTCGCGGCCATTTGGCGCGGAGACTTCGTTGAGACGTCGCCCGCGTGGCGCGGACAGGGTTCCGGTGCGGTGAGGATGATGAGCCGAGACATCGCGCGCTTCCCCGTTGGCGCGGCCTTCGCGCAATTGGAGAATTCGCAATCCGCCTGGCCAACGAATCAGAGCCGCCAGCTTCCCGGTTTTCAATTCAAGGGCTACACGCTCGATGAAAAGCAACGACCGACCTTCCGCTACGAATTCCAAGGAAACCTAATTACCGATCGCTTCATTGATCGCAAGAATGACCAAGGCAAAGCGTACTTCGAACGTCGACTGGTTTTGCAGAAGGCAGTGGATGATCTGTATTTCCTCGCCGGCGAGGACATGAAGATCCTTCGTATTCACAGCGAATTTCCGCCGATCAATCGCGGGCAAGAAGTGCTCTTTAATCTGTCGGACAAGAAGGAACTCAAATTGGAGTATCACCTGTTGAAATGAACATCCGCATTTTCTTCCTGCTGTTGTTGATCGTAGGCGAAGTGACGGCCCAGGAACTGGGCGTCGAATGGGGCACCGGCGAACGCGAGGCGAGCTACTATCGGATCGTCGACCTACCGATTCCTGAGGGCATCCATCTCGAAGCCGGCTCCTTTGCTGATCTGCCAGACGGTCGGATTGCCATTGGCACACGCCGTGGGGACATCTGGCTCATCAGCGGCGCACACGAAGAATACCCGCGACCCAAGTTCCATCGCTTTGCCGGCGGACTGGATGAAGTGCTGGGACTGGATTATCGCGATGGCGCATTCTTCGTGACGCAACAGACGGAGGTCTCTCGCATCACGGACGAAAACGGCGACGGTCGCGCGGACAATTTTCAAACGCTCAGCGACAAGTGGGGCTTCAATAACTACCACGAGTTCGCCGTCGGCTCGAAGCTGGACGCCGAGGGTAACACCTACGTCGCGCTTTGTTTGTCGAAGTCCTATTACTCCACGGAGTTGTTTCGTGGCTGGGCGCTGAAGATCACGCCGGATGGCGAAACGATTCCGATCGCCAGCGGCATTCGCAGTCCCCTGGGTGTCGGACAAAACGCCCAAGGTGTAATGATCTACGCCGAGAGCCAGGGACCATGGAACGGTTCCTGTTCGCTGAAGCATCTCAAACCCGGCGGGTTCATGGGACACCCGGTCAGTTTCAATTGGTATCCCAACGCACCGAACATGGGACCCGTTCCCGTGAAACCGAACACCCCTTCACGTCTGGAGATTGAACGCAAGCGCGTGAAGGAGCTGGTGCCTTACGCCGTCGTCTTTCCCTATCGCAAGATGGGTCAATCCATCTCCGGCTTCGTGCTCGACCGCACGAAAGGAAAGTTTGGACCGTTTAAAGATCAGATCTTCATCGGCGATTACTCCCTCAGCATCGTGATGCGCGCGACCATGGAGGAGATCAACGGCGTGTGGCAGGGTGCGTGTTACCCTTTCCGCGAAGGCTTGGCCACCGGCATTCTCAATGTCCACTTCACGAAGAAGGGACAACTCCTCGCCGGCGGCACCAACCGCGGCTGGCCCGTCCGCGGCGCCCGCGA
>JBMYQZ010000248.1:0-7675 GCA_049601855.1 Limisphaerales bacterium
TTGGGCTCGAACTCACCACCGGCAGCCGGGAAGTCTCGGCCCAGCTCAAGGCCGAGGTTGATGCCGCCGTGAAACCACTCGACGGCGTGAACATGGTGAGCGTCCAGATCAAGCAACCGCCGCCCGAACAACAGGGCGCCCAACCCCAGGCCGCCGGGGGTGGCAACCAGTTTCAACACCAGCAGAAAGCCCCCGGCATCAAGCGCATCATCGCCGTCGCCAGCGGCAAGGGCGGGGTTGGCAAATCCACCTGCTCCGTGAATCTCGCCTGCGCCCTGCAATTCCTCGGCGCTCGCGTCGGCCTGCTCGACTGCGATATCTACGGCCCCAGCATTCCGTTGATGATGGGCATCAAGCAACGTCCCAACGTCAGCGATCAGGAAAAGCTCATTCCACCCAACGCCCATGGCGTAAAACTCATGAGCATGGGTTTCCTCCTCGACGACGATCAACCGGTCATCTGGCGCGGCCCGATGATCATGAAGACCATCCAGCAATTCATTCTGCAGGTGGACTGGGGCGAACTTGATTATCTCCTCGTCGATCTCCCTCCGGGAACCGGCGACGCCCAACTCTCCCTCTGCCAGACGGTTCCCTTGGATGGTGGCGTCATCGTCACCACTCCGCAGGAAGCCTCCCTCGGCGTTGTCCGCAAAGGCATTGGCATGTTCGAGAAGGTCAACGTCCCGATTCTCGGCATCGTCGAGAACATGAGCTACTTCACCGCCCCCAACGGCGATCGAGTCGAAATCTTCGGACACGGCGGCGGCAAGGAAGAAGCCGTTCGTCAGAAGACCGCTTTCCTCGGCGAAGTCCCCATCTTCACCGAGATCCGTGAAGCCGGTGACTCGGGCGAACCAGTCGTCGTCCGCGCCCCCAGCGATCCACCTGCCCAAGCGTTCATCCACGTGGCCGAAGGCCTGCGTAAGGTTCTTGGCTAACGCGGGTACCAACAGCGTCTCGTGTGGTGGCTTTGAGTCGCCGATGAAGACGCAGCATTCACAAAGGATTCCCCCCAGCCCGCGCTGAACGCTACCGTTGTGGCACTTCCGGAGGTGACTTGAGTCAAAGGATTTGAACTCGCCTCGCCGATTGATTGCCCGTTCACTCAGCGGCATGATTCAACCCCGAACGGAAGGACCGTTTTGAGGTGCCCTTGTGAGCATTGTCAGCAGCCGATCGAGTTTCCGGAGAACATGATTGGGGACTCGGTCGCTTGTCCGCACTGTAACGTCGGGACCCGCCTGCATGATCCGAATCCGCCGGAAGTGGCGGCGGTGCGGCAGGCGCCACAGTTTTCCCAAAGCGGGGGTGGGACGAATCCCGTGGCGGCGACCGCGGAGCAGATTATTCAGAATGTCGAGCGGGTGGTCGTTGGGAAACGGCACCAGATCATGCTGACGTTGGTGGCGATGTTTTCCGAAGGTCACGCCTTGCTCGAGGATGTGCCGGGAGTGGCGAAGACGATGTTGGCGCGGGCCTTGTCGCAATCGGTTGGGGGATCTTTCAAACGGGTGCAGTGTACGCCGGATTTGTTGCCGAGCGACATCACCGGAGCATCGATCTTCAATCCGAAGACAACGGAATTCGAATTTCGGCAAGGACCTTTGTTTGCGCAGATTGTACTGGCGGACGAAATCAACCGGGCAACGCCGCGGGCTCAGGCGGCCTTGCTTGAGGCGATGGCGGAACGGCAGGTGAGCGTTGATGGGACGGTGCACAAATTGGATCGCCCGTTCTTCATCATCGCGACGCAAAATCCGGTGGATCACGAAGGCACGTTTCCGCTGCCGGAAGCGCAGCTGGATCGTTTTATCATTCGCCTGAGCCTTGGCTATCCCACGCCGGAGGAGGAGAGCGCGATGATCGAGCGGTTGCAACTTGGGCATCCCATCGAACAACTCACGCCGGCGGTGAATGTCGATGCGATTTTGGCGGCGCAGCAGTCGGTTCGCGAAGTGCAGGTGCACGAACGCGTTCGCAACTATGTGGTGCAGTTGATCAATCAGACGCGCGAACACGAGGCCATTGTGCTTGGTGCCAGTCCGCGCAGCACGCTGGCGTTGGCGCGGGCGGCGCAGGCTTACGCGGCGATCAATGGGGCCAATCATGTCATGCCGGACGACGTGAAGGCGATCGCGCCAGCCGTGTTGCCGCATCGCTTGATCGTGCGGCCGGAGAGTCGCTTGCGGAAGGTGACGGCGGAGGATGTGACGACGGAGATTCTGCGGTCGGTGAAGGTTCCAGTGATGCCGGATAACATGTAATGAACCAGACCTCCAAAACGGACTCGCAAGCTCGTCCCTCCATTTTGCGCCGGAAGCGTTCGGTTTCCGATGGAGGCATGAGCTTGCGAGTCCGGTCCGATGAGGTTCGGAGGTTTCCAAAATGAAATGGATCCTCGGAGCCACGTTGTTCTTGTTTGCCGGATTCATCTTCGAACTCGGGCCACTGGTCTACGCGATGTATGTGCTCCTGGGGGTGTTGCTGGTCAGTCGCTTTCTCACCTTCACCTGGGTTGAGTGCGTTTCGATCAAGCGGGATTGCAACAAGTTCTCCTGTCAGATCGGTGACACGGTGGCGGTCTCGTCGATCGTGCGGAATACCGGTCTACTCCCCGTTCCGTGGATGCTGTTGGAGGATGCGCTGCCGCAGGATGCGTTGACTTCAACCCCTCCGGGTATCAAGGCCAAGGGGCCGCGGGTAGCAGTGGCTCAGTTGTTTCCCATGGCAGAGAAGCAACTGTTGTATCAACTGACGTTCAATCAACGGGGGTACTACCAGATCGGTCCGATGTTGTTGGAGAGCGGTGATGTGTTTGGACTGCATCGGAAGTTCAAGGTTTCGGGTAAGCCGAATTTCATTCTCGTTTATCCGAAGGTCGTGCCGCTGGAGGGGTATGACATCACATCGCGTCGGCCGATCGGTGAAGTGAAGATGACACATCGCCTCTTTGAGGATCCCACACGCATCTCGGGCGTGCGTGGTTATCAACCGGGTGATCCGCTCAATCGCGTTCATTGGCGAGCGACGGCGCGCACGGGTGAGTTGCAGTGCAAGACCTATGAGCCGAGCTGCATCGCGGGCGCGACCTTGCTCTTGGATTTTCACAGTTACAGTCACCGGGGCGGGTCGTTTTCCAATTTGCTGACCGAATTGACCATCACGACCGCGGCGTCGTTGGCGAATACCTTGTATCAGATGAACCAGCCGATCGGGCTGATCTCCAATGGACGTGACGCGGCCGAGCGAGTGAAGGAGGAGGGGTTCAAACAGGAATTCCGCACGCGCAACATGGCACGAAAGATCCTGGATCTACGCGGTGAAAGCGAACGGCTTCGGCCGGTCATGGTACCGACTCGTCGGGGCGGCGACCAGTTTCCGCAGATCTTGGAGACGCTGGCACGGTTGGAACTGACGACCGGTCTCAATTTTTCGCAGATGGTCGAGGAGTCGAAACCGTATCTGACGCGAGATGCCACGATCATTGCGGTCTTGCGGGACGTGTCCGAAGAGACCGCCCTGACGCTGGGCAGTCTGAAGCGGGCCGGTTATGCCGTGACCGCGGTGGTGATCGTGGAAACCCGTATTCCGGATTGGGTGGTGCCGCCGGAGTGGGCGAACTTTCTTCTGGCGCAGGGCATTCCTTTTCGCCCGATTCACGATGAAGACGCCTTGATGCAACTCTGCGGCGAACAATTGATCACAAGCTGATGCCCCGCAAACCACAAAAGACCGTCATCGATTACCTGGCGATCCTGATCAGCCCGGTGTTGATCATGTTGCTGGTGGGCAGCATCGTGTATTTCATTCTCGAGGTGGGTTACGATGGCAAGTACGACACCCGACTCAAGTGGGTGATGTTCTGGTTCGTGATCTCCTCGGTGCTGATCGGTCGCATCGCGATCGAACGGGGATCCATTCTCGCCGGCTTTTATGCCCTGGGATTGGGGACCGCCGTTGCACTTTGGACCAACAAGTTCATGGGCGCGGTCCCGATTGTCTGGGGTTTGCTCGCCTTCATCTGGTGGTTCACGCACATGATGACCAAGGACTGCACCTTGATCGAAGACAGCGAGGATTCGTCGGGTGAAGGTCTGTTGCAGGCCAGCGGTATCGAGAAACCCAAGGAAGAGGAAGCACCGGAGGGCAGCGATGGTCTGCCGAAGCGTCCGCCCAAGCCGCCGCCCTTGTGGTCCCGGTTTCTGCCCAACTTCGGAAAGAAGAAAGGCAAGCCCCATGCGCCCGGTAAATGGCTCGTCTGGTTTTCGCTGCTCGCCTTGCCGGCTTTCGGGATTGGGCACGCCCTGTTGGATGAGAACAAGCCGGGCTCGGTGAACTACGGTTTCTATTTGTTGTGCGCCTACATCGTCGCGGCGTTGTGTCTGTTGATGACGACAAGCTTTCTTGGCTTGCGAAGGTATCTGCGGCAGCGCTTTCTGCGTATGCCTCTATCGGTCACGGGACTTTGGATGACCATGGGCGCCGGCATCGCCGGTTTCATCCTGCTGTTCGCGATGCTGCTCCCGCGACCCAATGCCAGTTATGACGTGACGGCGTTTGTCGACCAGATTGCCGACCAGGTACAGAAGGCTTCGGATCGCGCCCTTACGGAAGACGGCGTTGATGACGAGACGAAGAAGAACTTCAAGGAGACGAAGGAAAACGTCGAAAGCGATCGTGGTAAGCAGGAGAAAACCACCGGCGGCAAGAAGCAGGGCAAGGAAGGCTCTTTCGAACAGAACGCCAAGCCCGGCGAAAAAGACGGGCAAGGAAACGAGAACAGCGCCGGAGATTCCAAGGACAAGAAGGCCGATCTGGCCGCCAAGGAATCCAACAGCCGCGACATGCAGAAGGATCAGCCCAAGTCGAAACGAGGCGGCGACGAATTCAACGCCACGGAACGCAAGGGCACTGAGAAAGAAGAAAAGGGCGAGGACTCCAAACTCGCCGAGGAAGGTAAGATGGAGGAGGAGAATCCGAAGGAGAGCATGAAGTCGCCCGAGTGGGTTGGGTCCGCGGTGAAGGTGGCCTTCTACGTGATTATCGGCGGCGTGGTGCTTTTCTTTCTGATCAAGCACCACAAGGCGATCCTCGCCGGATTGAAAAAGTTTTGGGAAGACCTGTTGGCCTTGTTCGGACGGAAGAAGGATGGCTCGAAAACCAAGGCTGCCGAACCCGCGGCGGATGAACCGATCGTTCCGCCCAAGCCGTTTCGAAAATTTCAGAACCCCTTCGTCACCGGGATGGTCAAACGAGAGCCACCGGAAGAGGTGATCAATTACACGTATCGCGCCATGGAGGCCTGGGCCTTCGAGCAGGAACTCCCTCGCCAGGCGAACGAGACTCCCAACGAATACGGTGATTGGCTGGGCGAAAACTCCGCCGACCTTGCCGAGTATGCCCCGCAAATGGCGCAGATCTATTCCGCGGTAGCCTACACCGACGATGGGCCACCGGAGGACGCCAACGAGGTGATGCGGGAACTTTGGGGCCGGATGCGATAGCGCAGCCTGTAACCGAACCTCGGCTCTATCGCGCTTGCGTCCTGGCTTTCCCTTCAGCAACATCCCCGGCCCTAAATGCTTACGGTAGCCGGTATTGATAAATCTTTCGGCGGACGATCCTTGTTCAGCGACGCGACGTTGCAGATCAATCGTCGGGATCGCTTTGGCCTCGTTGGTCCCAATGGCGCGGGCAAGACGACCTTCTTTAAGATCCTGTTGAGCGAGGAACAGCCGGATGCGGGGCACATCAGCTTCGAGCGGGGCATCACCCGCGGTCATCTGCCGCAGGAAAGCGCGCCGGTCGGTGACGAGACGGTGCTCGAACTTGCCACAGCTATCACGGAGGAGTTCAAGGAGATCCGCCGCAAGGTGATCGAGTGGGACACAGCGCATCCCGATGAGATCGATCTTGATGACGACGCCCACACGCTGTTCAACGAGATGGATGGCTATCTCGTGGATGCCAAGGCGAAGAAGATTTTGAACGGTCTGGCCTTTCGCAATGCGGACTTCGACCGCCCGGCCCGCGAACTCAGCGGTGGCTGGGTCATGCGCGCGCATCTGGCCCGTCTGCTCGTGGCGGAGCCGGATCTGTTACTGCTCGACGAACCGACAAACCACCTTGATCTCGAGTCACTCATCTGGCTGCAGGACTATTTGAAGGGCTATCCCGGTGCCATCCTGATGATTTCTCACGATCGCGAGTTTTTGAATCAGCTCGTGTCCAACGTGGTGGAAATCCGCTTCAGCAAGCTGGTCAAGTATCGCGGCAACTACGATGCCTATCTCGTGCTGCGCGCCGAGGCGGAGGTCCAGCATCTGGCGGCTTACAAGAACCAACAGCGCGAGTTGCAGAAGCTGATGGAATTTGTGGATCGCTTTCGAGCCAAGGCCACGAAGGCCGCCCAGGCGCAGAGCAAACTCAAGCAGATCGAGCGGATGGAAATGATCGAGGCGCCGGAAACCGATGATGCGTCGATCAGCTTCTCCTTTCCGCAGCCGGCGCGCAGCGGTTTGAAGGCGATCACGCTTACGGGCATCCGCCACGCCTACGGCAAGAATATTGTCTATGAAGGGATTGATTTTGAAGCGGAGCGCGGGCAACGCATCGTATTGGTTGGACCGAATGGCGCCGGCAAATCCACGTTGCTGAAGATTCTCGCCGAAGTCGTCAAGCCGCAGGGCGGCGAGCGCAAGCTGGGACACAATGTCCGCTACGGCTACTTCTCCCAATATCGCGACGAGGTGTTGAACATGTCGTCATCCGTGCTTCAGGAGGCGATGGATACACCGCAACGCGTTGGCGAACAGTTTGTCCGCACCGTGCTCGGGAGCTTTCTGTTTCGCGGTGATGATGTGTTCAAGAAGGTGGGCGTGTTGAGCGGCGGCGAGAAGAGCCGGCTCGCGTTGGTGAAACTCCTCCTCGATCCGCCGAATCTCCTGTTGATGGATGAACCGACGACGCACCTGGACATGGCCAGCATTGACGCCCTCCTGACCGCGCTCGGACAATTCCAGGGTACCTTGATCTTCATCAGTCACGACGTGTATTTCATTCGGGAACTGGCGAATCACGTCGTGCGGGTCGAGGACGGCGTGTTGCGGCACTTTCCCGGTCCGTATCAATACTACCTGGACAAGACCGGTGCCGGTCCGGCCGGTTTGCCTGCCCGTCCAAACAGTGAGCCCGATGAGCCGAAGAAACAGCTCCCCGGGATCTCGCGAAAGGAACAGAAACGTCTTGAGGCCCAGGCCCGGCAGGCGAAGTCGAAGGATCGACAGAAGGCGAAGAAAGCGGTCACCGATCTGGAATTGAAGATTTCAAAACTCGAGGCCCGCCAGACCGAAATCACGGCGTTGCTGGAAGATCCTGCAACCTATGAAAACGGCGGAGGGGCCACGGAACACAACCGTGAACTCATGCACGTTCAGGACGAGTTGGAGAAACTCAATCCCAAGTGGGAAGCCGCGGCCGAAAAGCTGGCCAAGATCGAAGCGGCTTGAAGGGCTCTGTGGCGGCGACACTAGCAGCCGTTCCCCTTCCCGTCGTCGCGCAATCGTCTAGCGCCCGCTGGATGGGATGCAGGAAGGTTGGCGAAGCGCACTTCGCGACCCTCTTTGATGGGCGTGGCCAAATCCATCTCGACATCCCCCTGCCCGGCCGAGGA
>JBMYQZ010000249.1:0-7660 GCA_049601855.1 Limisphaerales bacterium
AAGAAATCGCTTCAGCGGTCGCGCTCCGTAGACGGGGTCGTAGCCTTCGTGGGCGATGTGTTCCCGCGCAGCATCGGTGAGCTTCAATTCGATCCGGCGATCGGAGAGGCGTTCGTGGAGGATGGCGAGGAGGAGATTCACGATGCGTTCGATTTCGGCGAGCGTGAGCGGCTTGAACAACACCGTTTCGTCGACGCGGTTGAGGAATTCGGGACGGAAGTTCAGGCGCAGTTCTTCGCTGACTTTCTTGCGGGTGTCTTCATCGATTTCTGTCGCTCCCTTGTTTTCCAGCAAATGCGGGCTGCCGATGTTGTTGGTCATGATGATGAGGGTGTTCTTGAAGTCAACCGTACGGCCTTGGCTGTCGGTGAGTCTGCCGTCGTCGAGGATTTGCAGGAGGACGTTGAAGACATCGTGATGGGCCTTCTCGATCTCGTCGAAGAGGATCACGCTGTAAGGCTTGCGCCGGACGGCTTCGGTGAGTTGACCGCCTTCTTCGTAGCCGACGTAGCCGGGAGGTGCGCCGATGAGGCGGGCGACGGCGTGTTTCTCCATGTATTCGCTCATGTCGATGCGAACGATGTTTTCCTCCGTGTCGAAGAGGGATTCAGCCAAGGCACGGGCGAGTTCGGTTTTACCGACCCCGGTAGGGCCGAGGAAGATGAAGGAGCCGATGGGTCGTTTCGGATCTTTGAGGCCGGAGCGAGCGCGGATGACGGCGTCGGCAACGGCTTGAACTGCTTCATTCTGGCCGATGACGCGTTCATGCAAGATCTCATCGAGACGGAGGAGCTTTTGTTTTTCGCCTTCGAGGAGACGTGACACGGGGACTCCGGTCCAACGGGCGACGACCTCGGCGATCTCTTCGGCGGTAACGTCTTCCTGTACCAGGCTCCGTTCGCCCTTCGAGTTCGCGGCTTTTTCTTCCAGCTCCTTGAGTTGTGCCTCCAACTTGGGAAGTTTTCCGTATTGGAATTCGGCGACGCGGGAGAGATCACCCGTACGTTGGGCCTTGTCCATTTCGGTGCGGGCAAGCTCGATGGCTTCGCGGAGTTTCTGGACGTCGTCGACTGAGCTTTTCTCATGCTCCCATTGTGCCTTTAGGGCATCGCGATCGGAACGGAGGTCGGCGAGTTCCTTCTCGAGATTCTTTAGGCGCTCTTTGCTGGCGCGATCCTTTTCCTTCTTCAACGCTTCGCGTTCGATCTCGAGTTGAAGGAAGCGACGCTCGAGTTGTTCCAATTCCTCGGGCATGGATTCCATCTCGGTGCGTAGCTTGGCGGCTGATTCATCGACGAGATCGATGGCCTTGTCGGGCAGGAAGCGGTCCGAAATGTATCGGTGGGAGAGTTCGGCGGCGGCGACCAGCGCGGCGTCCTGGATGCCGACGCTGTGATGGAGTTCGTAGCGTTCCTTCAGGCCGCGCAGGATGCTGATGGTGTCTTCGACACTGGGTTCGGCGACCAGGACGGGTTGGAAGCGGCGCTCAAGAGCCGCGTCTTTCTCGATGTACTTGCGGTGTTCATCGAGTGTGGTCGCGCCGATGCAGTGCAATTCGCCGCGGGCCAGCATGGGTTTGAGCATGTTGCCGGCGTCCATGGAACCTTCGGTCTTTCCCGCGCCTACCATCGTGTGGATCTCGTCGATGAAAACAATGATTCGGCCCTCCGCCTTGGTGATTTCGTTGAGGACGGCCTTGAGTCGTTCCTCAAACTCACCACGGAACTTGGCACCGGCAATCAACGCGCTGAGGTCGAGGGCGACGATGCGTTTGTCCTTGAGACTGTCAGGGACGTCGCCGGCAACGATTCGCAAGGCAAGACCCTCAACGATGGCGGTTTTGCCAACGCCCGGTTCGCCGATGAGAACAGGGTTGTTCTTGGTGCGACGCGAAAGCACTTGAACGGCGCGACGGATCTCCTGGTCGCGGCCGATGACTGGATCGAGCTTGCTTTGTGACGCCAACTGGGTGAGGTCCCGTCCGTATTTCTCGAGTGCCTCGTAACTGTCCTCGGGATTGGCGCTGGTCACACGCTGATGGCCGCGGACTTCGTTGAGGGCTTCGAGGAAATCGTCGTGGCGAATGCCCAGTTCATTGAAGAGTCGAACGACCGGGGTGTCGCCAGCTTCCTTAAACATGGCGAGGACGAGATGTTCCACGGAGACATATTCGTCTTTCAGCTTTTTGGCTTGGTCCTGGGCGGTCACCAGGAGTTTGTTCATGCGCTGGGTGACGTAGCCTTGTTGACTGGGATCGCTGGACGAAACCTTGGGCAAGCGATCGAGCTCCGCATGCAATTTGGCGACGAGTAGGTCCGGCGCGACGCGAGCCTTCTCGAAAAGCCTGGGTACGAGTCCGCCTTCCTGTTCCAAGAGCGCGAGGAGTGTGTGTTCCACATCGACTGCTTGGTGCTGGAGACGGGTCGCGTTGTGTTGGGCTTCAATCAGCGCGGCCTGCGATTTCTCAGTCAATTTGTTCATGTCCATACCGGTCTTCTTGCAATTTGCGTGCCGCTGACGCCAATGGTCTATTTGCACAAAACAGGTCTTTTTTTGAGGGATTGTGTGGTCGAGTGTGTCGCTATGGCACAGATGAGTGAGTCAATTCGTCTGGTTTGACGGAGGGGCCGGAGTCGCCCATTGTCCGCGCGATGCGTGCAATTTGCGTGATGGTTATCGTGGCTTTTCTGGTGGTGCCGACCCGGGCTGACGTGAGCTATACGAACACGGTTTCGTTGTCGCTCGATCAGTGCATCGAGATGGCTTTGGAAAACAATCTGGACATCCTGATCCGGCGGCTGCAGCCGGAGATCGATCGTTTCAATCTGCGGTCCTCGTTCGGGGCGTATGATCCGTCCTTGGCATTCTCGGCATCGCAGCGATTCACGGCTTCACCGGGCGCAAGTGATCCCAATAGTACGCGATTCGGAGCCGGTTCGGATACCTACGCGGAACGATTTGCACCAACCATTGATGGTCAAACTCCCATCGGCACGACCTACTCACTGGGGGGGGCATTGGTGCGGCAAAGCGGCACTTTCTTTCCCTCCCATCAATACAATTCGGACCTGACAATGTCGGTCACCCAACCGTTGTTGAAGAATTTCCTGATCGACAACAATCGCCGCACGATCGCGATCAATCGCAAGACCCTGCGCATTGATGAACTGGCGTTGGTGCATCAAATCATGCGGACGGTCAGCTCCGTTGAGCAGGCCTACTACGAACTGGTTTTTCGACGAGACAACGTGGTGGTGCAGGAGGCGTCCCTTCGTCTGGCCGAGCAGTTGTTGGCGGAGAACAAACGCAAGGTGGAATTGGGAGCGATGGCTCCGCTGGACGAGAAGCAGGCGGAATCCCAAGTGGCGGCACGGAAGGCGGATTACCTGGCGGCTGTGGTGAGTCTGGATTCACAGATGAACACGCTGAAGGCGTTGTTGAGTTCGGAGTTCGGCGAATGGTCATTGGTTCGCATCGCGCCTTCCGACAAGCTGTTGGCCATCGCTCAGAGCCTGAGTATTCAGAGTAGTTGGAACTCGGGAATGGAACGACGTCCGGACCTGCTGCAGTCGAAGGAATCATTGGAGCGGCAGGACATCGTGTTGCGCTACAACAAGAACCAGTTGCTACCGTCGCTGGATTTGCAATTAACCTACGGGCACAACGGCTTCGGGACGGACTTGAACAGTGGTC
Organism: Limisphaerales bacterium; assembly: GCA_049601855.1. Taxonomy (GTDB): domain Bacteria; phylum Verrucomicrobiota; class Verrucomicrobiia; order Limisphaerales; family JAYPXF01. The sequence goes on from JBMYQZ010000249.1 coordinate 3,694, forward strand.
TGAGCGGAATCCGAACCGGGGCCGGGCAGGGGTATTCATACGGACTGGTCTTGCGGATTCCCTTCTCCCGGATTTCTGAGCGCAACAACTATCGCGCGAGTCGCACCGAGAAACAGCGCCTGTTGCTCACGCACAAGCAGCTGGAGCAACAAATTGTCGTGGAAATCGACAACGCCGTGAAGTCGAGCCGCAATGCCTACCAGCGCATCCAGGCGACGCGGGAAGCTCGCCTCTACGCGGAGGCGGCCTTGGATGCGGAACAGAAGAAATACCAGAACGGCAAGAGCACTTCGTTCTTCGTGCTTCAATTGCAACGTGATCTTACTGCGGCGAGGTCCACGGAAATTCAGTCCTTGGCTGATTACAACAAGAGCCTTTCAACCCTTTGGCTGTCGGAAGGGACGACGCTCAAGCGCCGCCAGCTCGATGTGGCCTTTGAATGATTGGTCATTGAATCGGCCATGCCCCTTTGGTAATCACCCGCCGTGCTGAAAACGGGCAAAAGCGTATTGCTGCTGATTCCTGCTTACAACGAGGAGGAGCGGATCGAGCCTACCCTGCGGGAATACGCGGAGTATTTCCGCAAGAACTACGACGGCCCCTTTCGTATCGTCGTGGTTCTGAATGGCTGCACGGACGACACACTCAAGATTGTCAGGCAGGTGGGAAAGAAGTATCCCGAGATCGAGGCCGATGACATACCTGATCCAATCGGGAAGGGCGGGGCGCTGATCGAGGGGCTGAAGCTGGCGCCGGACGTAGATTACATCGGTTACGTGGATGCGGATGGCGCCACACCGCCGGATGCTTTTCACCAGTTGCTTTCACGGATGGATGAGGCGCATTGCGTGATCGGTTCGCGATGGATGCCGGACTCCGTCCTGCATCAGGTGCAACCATTTTACCGTCGATTCGCCAGTCGGGTTTTTCACTTCATTGTGGAAATGTTGTTCTGGATGCACGTCAAAGACACACAATGCCCGGCGAAGGTGGTTCGGCGCGAAGTGGTGGAGAAGATTTACCGGCATCTGCGAATCGCCGATCTGGCATTCGATGTGAATTTTGTTTACTCGCTCAAACACGCGAATTTCGAAGTGTTGGAGTTTCCGGTGGAATGGACGGACAAGGTGGGGTCCAAAGTGAGTTCATCATTCTTTCGGAGCTCTTTGGTCATGTTCCTTTCCGTGATTCGGCTGCGTTTGTATTACTCTCCCTTCTATCATTCCGTCGTTCCGCTGCGGGCCTTGGGGGACTGGCTGTATTTGAAGCTGCGCGCGCCACGACCACGCCGGCATGAAGAAGAATAGGAGATGGTAGGCGAAGAGGGACTCGAACCCCCGACCTACTGTGTGTAAGACAGCTGCGCTAGCCACTGCGCCATTCGCCCAACCAGAAGCGACACGCAATCTAGCACGAGGCGAGGGATTTGATGCAAGCGTGAACTGTGGAGGAAGTGTCGGTGAATGGTAATCAGAATCGCGTGACCTGGGGCAATTACGGCTTACTGATTACCGAACACTGATCACGCAGAACCACTTCGCTCTTGCTATCGCTTTCTCGTTCGGCAAAAAAGGCGCGCTTTTAGGATATGTTGCCCGGCGATATTTTATCTGAAGAACTGGTTGTTCCCGAGTTGAAGGCGAAAGATCGCTGGGAAGCGATCGATGAATTGCTTGATCTGTTGGTGCACAACGGACGGATCTCCGAAGAGAATCGCGAGGAAATTGCTGCCGTCGTGAAGAAGCGGGAAAAATCCATGAGCACTGGAATCGGCTTCGGAATCGGGATCCCACATGGATCCACGACCTTGATCGAGACCGCCGTGGGTGCCTTTGGCCGATCGACCGAGGGTGTGAATTTCGATGCACTCGACAATCAGCCGGTAAACATGGTGATGCTCTTCCTTGTGCCGGCCGGTCAGTTTCAGAAACATCTCCATACGCTCGCTGATATCGCGACGCTGTTTCGTGACAAGGACGTCCGCTCCAAGTTGATGGGGGGCAAGGACGCCAAGGAAATCTACGAGGTCATCCAGAATCAGTCCGTCGCCTAGGAACTGATTCGTCCCTCCCGTGTTACATCTTACCCTTCAAGAACGCCTTCGCGCCGCTTTCGGAAAAGCATTTGCGGACGTTGATCCCGGAACCGTGACCGTCCGCCCGTGTTCGGACGCCCGTTTCGGAGATTACCAGTGCGTCTCCATCATGCCGCTGGCGAAGCAGTTGAAGACAAAACCCCGGCAGATCGCCACCTCCGTTCTGGAGCAGTTGGAAACAGACGATCTTTGCGAGAAGGTTGAAGTTGCCGGGCCGGGTTTTATCAATTTTCACGTCAAGACCGCTGCGATTGAAGCGGTGCTGAAGGCGGCGGCGGACGGTGAACACAACTTCTATTCCCAGTCGGTGGATCCGCGGACCATCGTGATTGATTTCAGTTCGCCCAACGTGGCGAAGCCGATGCACGTCGGTCACATCCGCTCCACGATTCTGGGAGATTGTCTCGCCCGGTTGTTCCGGCTGTTGGGCCACCGCGTGGTGACGGACAATCACATTGGCGATTGGGGAACGCAGTTCGGGATGTTGCTGTTTGGCTGGAAGAACGAATTGAATCAGGCCGACTTGGAAACGGACCCGATCGCGGAGCTGGAACGGACTTACAAACTCGTCAACGTGCGCTGCAAAAAAGACGAGGAAGTGCTGGAAGCCTGCCGGCAAGAATTGGTCAAACTTCAGGGTGGGGATGAAGAGAATCTTGGCATCTGGCACCGGATGATCGAGCTGTCGCAAACCCAGTTTGATGCGATCTATTCACGATTGGACATCAAGTTTGACGAGACACTGGGGGAGAGTTTCTACAACGAGCAATTGCCCGGAATCGTTGAGGAATTGGTTGGAAACGGATTGGCCAGCGAAAGCCAGGGAGCGATGTGTGTCTTCTCCGGAAAGAAGATGGCCGAGAAAGTAGATCCATTTCTGGTTCATCGCGATGGTGAATGGCAGGACAACCCGGCATTGATCCGCAAGAAAGACGGTGGCTTCAATTACACGACGACGGACCTGGCCACCTTGCAACATCGACTGACCACTTGGAACCCGGCGGAGGTGTTGTATGTAACCGACGGTCGGCAGCAGTTGCACTTTCGCCAGTTATTTGATGTCTTTGGGCGTTGGCATCCGGAGGCGGAGATGAAGCTGGCCCACGTTTGGTTCGGCTCAATCCTTGGCGACGATGGAAAGCCGTTCAAAACGCGTTCCGGCGATACCGTGAAACTCGCTGATCTCCTGAATGAGGCGGAGGAGCGGGCCTTGGCGATCGTTGATGAGAAGAACCCGGATCTGCCCGCGGACCAGAAGAACGAGATTGCACGGATCGTCGGCATCGGCGCTGTGAAATATGCCGATCTGCTTCCGAATCGCCAAAGCGATTACGTTTTCAGTTGGGATAAGATGCTGTCATTGCAGGGGAACACAGCCGTCTATCTGCTTTACGCTTACACCCGTGTTCGCAGCATTTTCCGCAAGGCTGCTGGCAAGGGCTTCTCCACGGAGATTCGCAGTGATGCTTTGAATTTGGAGGCAGAATCAGAGATTGCCCTGGCCAAGAAACTGATGGAGTTCGGCGTGGTGCTGGAGCAAGTCGGCGAAGATTATCGTCCAAACCTTCTGTGCAATTATCTCTTTGAGACAGCAGGTTGCTACAGTCAGTTCTTTGAGAATTGCCAGGTCGTGCAAGACGATGAAGCTGTGCGCAATAGCCGGATGGTGCTTTGTGAGCTCACAGCGCGGGTCCTGAAGGCGGGCCTTGGCGTGTTGGGGATCGAGACCACGGAGGTGATGTAGCCATCCGTACGAGGGGGTAGAAATTTCTTTCACTTCTGGGGATTTCTGGTCATTCTGCCGATCTATGCTTGGGCAGGTTGAAGGCGAGTTTGGCTGGAAGATCTGGGCTGTCGACGATGTCGTTTACG
>JBMYQZ010000250.1:0-7644 GCA_049601855.1 Limisphaerales bacterium
TGATGTGCTTGCGTTCGATGCGGAACTTCGGTGACACCAACTCACCGGTGGACTTGTCGCCCCGGAGGTAGGTATTCACGAAGCCCTTGCCGAGGTAACCAGTCACGCGGTTGCGATGAGTCTCCGCCCGACTGGGCGCCTTGCCCATGGCCTCGCCCGTGGTCCGCCACTTGGCGTAGTCCTTGCCTTCGAAGTCGGCGATGAGAACGTCGCCCTTCGCCGGAGTGTAGGGCGCGGGTGTGACGTCAACTCGTTGGGGAGCCTTGCGCGGCTGGCGAACGGGTCGTTGGTTGTTCTTTGCCAGCGCTGGCTTGGGATCGGAGGTCTTCTCCTGAGGAACCCAACGCTTGTGTTCGGCGATGACGGAAGCGTATTGGGAATCACCGGCGAGATTCTTCCATTCCCACGGATCGCTCTGGTGATCGTAGAGTTCCTCCGTGCTGTCGTTGTAACGGATGTAACGCCAGCGATCGGAACGGACGGCGTGATTGCCACGCCCTTGGGTCATGATGGCGGGACGGGTCCACTTGGCTTTGGGATTCTTGAGCAGCGGGACGAGGCTTTGACCATCCAGGTCGTTCTTGCTTGGCAAGCCGGCGAGTTCGACGAGGGTCGGATAGATATTAAGCAGACTGACGGGTCGATCGATGACCGCGCCGGGCTTCGTGACCCCGGGCGCAACTATGATGAAGGGAACGTGATTGGCCTTTTCCCAGAGGGTGAACTTCACGCAGGCGTTCTTGTCGCCGAGGTGATATCCGTGATCGGACCAGAGGAGGATGATGGTGTCTTCGGCGCGACCAGTCTCGTCGAGTTGATCCAGCAGGCGTCCAACCATCTCGTCGGCGTAGTCCGCCGAGGCCTGGTAGCTCTGCACCATCTTGCGTAGAATGCCAGGACGATTCACCGGCGGCTTGGTGGTGTTGTCGAAGATGAAGGACTCAGTGCGGGACATCTTCACGCCGAGCGGCGGCACGTCGCTCAAATCGTCCTTCGGCCGCGGTGGCAGTTTCACCTGGTCGAACGGATAGCGCGCGAACGTCTTCGAAGGCGCCCAGAACGGCAGGTGCGGACGAAAGATCCCCGCAGCCAGAAACAGCGGTTTGTCCCGCGGCTCGGTCTTCATCAGTCTGTTGACGTGTTCGACGGTGTATTCATCGGTCTGCTTCTCCACGTCATGCACGCCCCAGTCCCAGCCAGCCGTCGTCAACTGACGAGCGTCGCGTCCCCTGACATAGCCGTTATGGTTGGTCTCCGGTTTGTGAGCGTGAATCCGAAGTTTGTAGAAGTCCTGAAAGGACGGATTGTCGGTACGGTCCGCACCCGTGCCGCCGTGGTGGAAGATCTTTCCGCCCCCCTTGGTGGTATAGCCCTGCTGTCCGAAATACTGCGGAAGCGTCACGACGTCCGGCAGGAGTTTCTTCCACGGATTACCGTTCCCGTAGACGCCGGAAGTAGTCGGGGCGAGCCCCGTGAGAATCGCTGTGCGGGAAGGATTACAGGCGGGCACAACGCAATACGCCTTGGAGAAAAAGGCACCGCGTGAGGCGAGGCGCTGAAGGTTGGGAGTCTGGATGGGGTTATCCTTGTGAAACAAGGTCGTCCAGTCGTTCATGTCATCGATGGCGATGAACAATATGTTCGGGCGTTTCTTGCTCTCGCTGGTTTTCTCAGCCGGACCGCCTGAGCCACGGAGCTGAGCCAAAGTCGGCAGGCCGTTGGCAGTCGCAAGCAGCGGCTTGGGGTCGTCGACGAATGCTGCTGGGCGGGTGTTCGCTTCGAGTCGCTCCACGTGTGCGTCCAGAGCGGCCTTCATCGCTTTGACGCGATCGGGGTGTTGGTCGGCGAGGTTGTTCTGTTCACCAAGGTCGGTTTCGAGGTCGTAGAGTTCGGCAACCCAATCCGATCTTTTCCGGTAGTGCACCAGCTTCCACCTGCCTTGGCGGACCCCATCCTTCTCGTAGAAGAGCGTCTTGTGAGGTGACTTCGCACCGGGCTTGCCGAGAAGGATGTCGCTGATGTCTTTGCCGTCGATGATGCGATCGGTCGGAGGACTTTGACCGGCGATCTTGGCGATGGTCGGCAGGAGATCGGTCGTGGTCATGACCTCGGAGGAGACGCTGTTGGCGGGAATCTTGCCCCGCCACCACGCCAAGGTGGAGACCCGCATGTGGCCTTCATACTTCGGGCCAAACTTCGCGCCGCGTAATGGCCCACTGGAGGTCTTACCGGCACCGCCGTTATCGTTGGTGAAGAAGACCAGCGTGTTCTTGTCGATGCCGAGATCGCGCAGGGTCTGCAGGATGCGCCCGGTGCTGTTGTCGATCTCGGTGATCAACGCCGTCATCACGTCGCCGTTCGCGGCTTCGAGGCGTTCGGGCGAGACCAGGTGCGGAGCGTGAACTGCGGGATGCGGCACGTACGCGAAGAAGGGGCGTTTCTTGTTACGCTTGATGAAATCCACCGCCGCATCCGTGATCGCATCGGTGACAACCGCCTGACTCGCCTCGTCCGGAATATGAGCGACGGCTTTGTTTCCCTTCATCCATGGCAAGGGCGGGTAATTTCGTTTGCGATTCCCCTTCACCCACATGTCATTCGAGTACGGGATGCCCTCGTACTCATCGAAGCCCTGCGCGAGCGGCATGAACTGCGGTTGATCGCCAAGGTGCCACTTGCCGAAACAACCGGTCGCATAACCCGCGTCCTTCAGCGTTTCGGCAATCGTGATCTCCCTTGGATTGAGCCCGCGCTCGTCCGCTGGAAACACAACGCTCTTTCCCATTCCGATACGGTCGGCGTAGCAGCCGGTCATCAATGCGGCCCGTGACGGCGTGCAGGCCGACGAACTAACGTAGAAATCGGTCAGCTTCATCCCCTCCGCCGCCATCCGATCGAGATGGGGCGTGGATCGCGCAGCCCCGAAGGGGCCGATGTCGCCGTAGCCCATGTCATCGATGAAGATAATGACGACATTCGGCAAACGTTCCGTTTGATCGCTTTGCGGCTTCGCCGCGGTGGCCTGAACCACGAAGGCACCAAGGACACAAAGGAGGAGTTGTTTCACAAACATGCTATTTCTTGGATTGAAGCCCGAATGAGTCCGTGCGGAAAGGGCCGACTGGGAGGCCATTCTGACCAATCCGATACCGCCCCGGAGTCGACGCTGCAGAATGCTGCAAGACACCAGAATCCGAATCGGAGGTGCGTCTCCAGTCGCGGATGGCAGGCCTCGGACGTTGAGTCTGCATTAATTGTACGCAACCTTCCGGAATCTGGCGCCTCAGAAAACAGCCCATGTTCAGGGTACGATCGGTCCCAGCTTTATCAGCCGTTCGATTACCGGCTCAAGTTCATCGGCCAAGACCGCATAGCCCTGAGTGGTGAGGTGAGTGCCATCAAGGAAGAGGTCCGCCTTCAGTGAGCCGTCCGGGTTCAGGAACCGGTCCTTCAGGTCCAGGAAAACCACTTCGTCTTTCGGGTAGCGGTAGCTGGCGTTGATCCGGTTCGTTTCCTCGCACTTGATCCACTTCGCCTGGTTCTTCACCGGCAGGATGCCGAGCACAATGACGCGTGCGTGGTAGCCGGCGGCGGAATTGCTGGGCGATCGCGCGAACCCCGTGGGCCACGTCACTCGGCGGGGTGTCGATGCCCAGATCCCACTTTACTCTTCCGCGGTCACTTTGCCTGACGACGTAGTTGTTCGTGCCGGCAAGGATTACCGCGACGCGCGGCTCTCGACCGCGGGCGAAGCCAAGGTTGCCATGCGTCACGCGGTACAGCATGACCGGCGTGATGTCGCCGGAGTTGCCCATATTGATTGGGGTGTATTTGGCGAAACGTTCCTGCCAAACGGACTTGCCCTCGGCTTTCAGCAGCGACCAGCGCAACGTTATCGAGTCGCCGAAGAAAACCACCTGCGGATCCTCGGCCTTGGCGATCGCCTGGTTCACCCGCTGAAATTGACTGCGCCAATAACCATCACGGATGGCCTCGGGGATGGTCGTGCTGGGCGACTTGGGGATCTCGTCCCAGAAATCTGACACAGTCGACTTGGTGGGCGAGTCATCACGCTCGTCATTGGCTCGGAGCAGCGGATCACCGCAGCAAAGCAAGACCAGGGTGGCAACGAGGATGCCGGGCTTGAGACGGTTTGTCGTGTGGGCGAGGACAATCAAGCATGAATTTCGGTGGTCGGAAGCTGTCTGGCGTTCAGGGTGAATCATTGGTGTTCTTTCCAACAGCGGAGCGAGAAACGCATCGGCCGCACCTAAGAATAGCGACCCGACCGTCTTGGGGCGGAGCATCTGCCGGCGTACAAAGCGATGTCAAGCTGCGGGCACGGCAGTTTGATTCTCCGCCGTCGTAATGTCGGCGGCATTCAGCAGATCTCATCCATAGGAGGTGACCACACCAAAGGGGTTCTTCGTTGCTTTCAGTGGGTGACCAGCCGCGTGGATCGGGCAATGGGCAAATTCGAACGTCCTCCGACAGAACCGGAGGACTACCTATCAGGTGAATCAAAACGTGGCCAGATTGACCCGACCGAGAATAATCCCAAACAACAGCAAGGCCGTCAGGTTTCGCAGCGTGATTTCAAAGCGCAGCGGAACTGGCCAGAGTTGGTGCTGAAAGATCAGGCACAGGAGAGTGAACGGAAACGAGAACAGGAACGAACGCACCCCGAGACCGAAGGCATTCCTGAAGGGAAGCAGTCGCCATTGATCGGAGTTATCACCGGGACCCGTCGCCTGAACAAACCACGATCCCGCCATCGAGACGAAGATGAAGAGGAAAATTGAGAAGGCAATCGTGGTTCCTCTCACGACCGGTTCAACACCGGCGATGCCTCATCGACTCTTACCATCACTCCAGAGTTTTCAGCCAATGTCCGGCATGATCCGGCCAGATCAAGATTTCAGAGCCGCCCCCCGTTGCCGTAGACGTGGTTTTCTGACGGGATTCCATGCCTCTTGAGGCCGGCCGCAACAGGATGGTGTCGTGTGGGCGATCATCAGGCCGGAGGAAAATGCTCCGTCATTTCCCTGATTTGGGGAGCGACGGAGCGCTCCCCTCCAGATCAATCCGTGTGTAGGGGCTGGAGATGTAGGTTCGATAATCCTTGTCTCCGTGACGAATGGTCTTGCGGTGGTTGGTGAAGAAGTCGATGCGCTTGGCCTTGGGATCGAGTTCGATTTCGGCAACCCACACGCCGCGGCGGCGATCGAGATGCATCTCGGCAAAGTTCTCATCGGGAATGAGTTCGGTCAGGTATTGCGGACTGCCGTCGGGCGCACGGTCAAACATCCAGAAGATGCGGCCGCTTTCTTCGTCAGCATTCTCCGGAAAGCGAACCACAACTTCGAGAGCGTCTTCCCCTTCGATCAGCTCATGTTCGACCGCCGGAGGCGAGAGGAGTGGGCCACTCGTTTTCTCGGGGAAGAAATGGCGCAGGAGACACGCCGCTTTGTTTGCCTGGTCACGCTCCAGTCGAGGATGTCCACGTTTTCCATGTCCGGTATTGGCACCCAGATAAACCGGGATGCTCGGGTGATGCGCGCCGCCCCAGGCCATGTCGAAGGCGACCATGTCGTGGGTCCCCGGGTGGAAGAGCATCTCCACGCCCCGGCGGCGAAGCTGTTTCAAGTTGCGGGAGATGAACACGTCACCGGAGATATCGCTGGCGAATTTCTGCAGATCCTTCCACGTGTGCCCGGCGGCGAGAGCGGCTGGGGCGAAGTTCGGCCCGAAGGGTCCGCCCGAAAAGCCGCGCTGCCGGCCACCGTGCTTCTGATGTTTCTCCCGAGCGGCAGGATCGTAGTGCCGAAGGGGGGAATCCCAGATCGGAGAAACCGTGGCATGAACGGCTGTCATTCTCTCGTCGTGCAAAATCGCCATCGAAGGCGACGCGCCATTCTTCGAACCACCACTGGCGGCAACTTTGCCTCTCTCGAAGTGACCCTGTTCTGCATGGGCGGTCGTGATCGCGCGCATCAAAGTTGCCGGCCACGCCCAATACTGAATCTTAAAGTGAGGATTGAGCGTCTTGGCAAAGCGGTCCTCCGATTCACGCCCCAATTCGCGTTCTCCATAGGAGCCCGGTTCCTGAACCACGGTCTGCACCAAACCCACACCGCCCCGAAGCAACACCTGATCGCTCTGGTTTGGCTTCGCATCCGGTTGCAAACGCTTCGGATTATGACTGCCGGTAAGATGAAATCCGCGCGCCTTACGATCCACCGGCACCACCATGCGAACCGGCACGCGGTAGTCCCGGCCCGGCCAGATTTCACCCACGTTGATGGTCACCAGTTTCTGGCGTGTCATGATCGGTCCACGGACAGGGTGCCAGTCCTGCAGTACCTCGATCTTGAGCGTGCCCGGATCGCGAATGGCACCCATGTCAAAGATCTCGGCGGCATGCGTGTCAGTGGCACATGCCAGCAGGGTCGGTAGGATCAGTTGCTTCAAATTCACGTCGGGCGAGGATGCGATCAGGCAATTCGATGGGGAAGATCTAATTGCGGTATCGGAGTGCGGTCTACGAGTCCGACAATCCCGTTGGGATTCATCTGGATGGCGACTCAAGATTCTGGTGGGCATGCGTCGGGAGCGGGAGAAAGTCGCTTTCGCGCAGCATCCAGCGATCCAGCTCTTGGCGTAGTCCGGCTTCAACCATGCGGACGGATTCCTGACCCGCGAGGTTGTTCAACTCAAAGGGATCATTTTCAAGATCGTAGAGCTCGAAGATGGGCCGCGGGTATTGGAAGTAGATTCGCTCATGAACCGCCGGGAGCTCTCCGTTTTCGTGCGCCAGTTTGATGGCATCCCAGGCGATGTTCCGCTTGGCCATATCCACGGGCGTGTAGTTGCGTTCAGGTAGGACGTTGTAGATAAAGTTGTAGCGTTTCGTGGTGACGGAACGCGAGAGGTCAAAGCCGTCCGAGCGTGTGATCGGGCCAAAGTGCCAGCTCCGCTCCGCGAAGACCTGTTCCCGGCCTTCGAAGGGCTGCCCCAAAAGTTCCGGCACGAAATCGAGCCCCGTCATGCCTTTGGCTGGCTTGATGCCCGCGGCTTTGAGAATGGTCGAGGCGAGGTCCACCCCGCTTATCAGCGAATCGCTTATCGAGCCCGGCGCAATTTTTCCCGGCCATCGAATTAGCAGCGGCACGTGCAGCCCACGGTTGTAGAGCGTGCCCTTGCCGCGGAGCAGCGCCTCGCCATTGTCGCCCATGAAGATGACCAGGGTGTTGTCGGCCTGACCGCGCTCAGCGAGGACCTTCATGATCATGCCGAAGCCGGTGTCGAGATCGCGGACCTCGGCGAGATAACGCGCATAGTCGAGCCTCACCTCCGGGAGGTCCGGCCAATCGGCTGGGAGTTTGAGGGCGGCGGGATCGATACCCTCGTGGTCTTCGCCCCATTTGCGATGCGGCTGGTTGAACCCGAAGTAGAGGAAGAAAGGTTTCCCCTCGGAAACTCCGTCGAGCGCCGCGGAGAACATGGCGGGAACCTTGGCAAGCGCCGCCCCCTTGGTCTTGACTCCTCGCACGAAATGGTTGAAGCGGGATTCGAACGCCTCGCCCCGCACACCCAGTTCGATCAGCGTCTCCGTGACATGCGCTGCATCCCTGTTCCTCCCGT
>JBMYQZ010000251.1:0-7635 GCA_049601855.1 Limisphaerales bacterium
TTCGGAGTCGGTGATCCGTCGAGTCAGGCGTGGGCTTGGAATTACGCGTTACTTCGACCAGAAGCGGAAGTGGTATCCCGCCGAGGAAGATTTGTTGGGAACGATGACGGACAATGAACTTGCGGAGGTGTTGGGGCGCTGCCCCGCGGTCGTTGCGGCGCGGCGGCGAGAGAAGGGCATTTCTCCCTTTGTGATTCGCCCGTGGTCAGACGAAGAAGACGAGATGTTGGGCACCATGCCCGACGAACGGGTGGCCTTTGTGACCAAGCGTTCCATCGATGCCGTCAAGACCCGCCGCAGTCAGAAAGGGGTCGTGCCCTTCGGTGGTTGGAAACGCGCGCCATGGAATCAATGGGAGATCGATCTGCTAGGCACGGTCCCGGACAAGGACCTGGCCACGCGTCTTGGACGTTCCTATGGCGCTGTGCGCAAGACCCGTGCGAATCTGGGCATCGCACCCTACACCAATGGGCATTCCAGAAACGGATCCGCCAAGAGCGCTATTTCCCAGCCGACTCGATGATCTCGTCCGAGGTGTGGCGTTTGTGATAACCGTTGTGTGAGAGTTTGGCGATAATCTTTTCGTCCTTGCCGATGATGAACGTGCCCGGATGCGGCACGCCTTTCATACGACCTCGACGCATGCCCGTGTGCAACACCTTGAACGCGGAAATCGTTTTGCTGCCCGGATCTGACAGCAACGGGAAACTGATCCGCTTGTCCTTGGCAAACCGTGCCAGCACCTTTTCCGAGTCGTAGCTGATCGCCACGGGAGTGATACCGGCCTTCTTCATGGCTCCGAGATTCGATTGCAACTCCACGAGTTGCCGTTTGCAGAATCCTCACCAATCCGCCGAGCGATGGAAGATCACTGCCACCTTCCCATTCTGCAACATCGACGCCAGTGACTGATCGTTCCCTCGTTGGTCCTTGAGCGTAAACTCTGGTGCCTTGGCTCCGACTTTCAACGGATGGTCTGGCGCGGTCGGGTGATTCTGAGCCAGCCCGGCGAAAGGCATCAGCAGCAAGCCGGTAGCGAGAGTAAGGGATTGGATTGAGCGCTTCATTGAATTGTAGGTCAGCATAAGAGAGATCGACCCCAAGATCTATTCCCGATTCTGATTGATCCTTCCGTCGCCGACCGCGCTAGACTGCCGCATGCGATTCATTTTCCTCCTGTTCATTGCCGGCATGGCGTCGGCGGTTGCGCAGTATCCGCCCTACGACAATCCCCCCGACGTTGAAGCACCCTACTATCGGGTTCGTTACGAGGCATCGGCCAAAGCGGGCGAACTGATTTTCCCCGTGCAATACACGATCTGGATTCCGCCGGGGGTGAAGACCTTGCGCGGCGTGGTTGTTCATCAGCACGGTTGCGGTGAGGGCTCGTGCAAGTCCGGCCAGACGGGGGCCTTCGATCTGCACTGGCAGGCCTTGGCGCGAAGGCACGACTGCGCTTTGCTGGCGCCTTCCTACGAGCAGCCGCAGTCCGCCGATTGCCAGATGTGGTGCGATCCGCGCAATGGTTCCAGCGAGGCGTTTCAAAAGGGACTCAACGATTTGGGTGAGCAATGCGGTCATCCGGAGTTATCCCAGATCCCTTGGGCGCTTTGGGGTCACAGCGGTGGTGGACATTGGGCCGGAGGCATGGTGATGCTGCATCCGCAACGTGTGGTCGCAGCGTGGCTGCGATCTGGTGTTCCGATGTTCAAGGCCAATCCCGATCGCCTGACCATCAAGCCGCACGATCTTCCTGCGGCGGCGCTCGGTGTTCCGATGATGTGTAATCCGGGAACGAAGGAAGGTGTGACGGTGAAGGATGGCCGCTTCGCCCGTGTTTGGCCGGCGAACGAAGCGTTCTTTGAGCAGGTGCGCGGTCGGGGCGGGTTGCTAGGTGTGGCGGTCGATCCGTTGAGCGCGCACGAGTGTGGAAATCAACGTTATCTTGCCATTCCCTGGCTGGATGCCTGCCTCGCTGCGCGATTGCCAAAGAAGCCGGGCCAGTCGTTGAAAGCGATGCCCAAAAAGTCGGCTTGGCTGGCGCCCCTACTTGGGAAGAAAGCCACTGCGGCCGCGAAGTTCAAAGGCGATGCCTTGAAGGCGGTCTGGCTGCCCAATCCTTCCGTTGCCAAATTGTGGCAACACTACGTGAAGGACACCGCCGTTCCCGATACCACGCCGCCCCCGGACCCGACGGATCTCAAATTGCAGGGGCGCCAACTTACCTGGAGCGCGACCGCCGATCTGGAGAGTGGCCTCGCGCACTTCATCGTTATGCGGGGAAACCGGGTGGTCGCCACCGTCCCCAAGAATGCGAAGAACCGTTTCGGCCGCCCGATCTTTCAAGGATTGCAATACAGTGACACTCCGACGGCTCCCCTGGTGAAGATGTCATTTACGCTCCCCGGCGCCGCGCCGTTATCCCAGCTGCGAGTCATTGCCGTCAACACGGTCGGCTTGCAATCACGCTAGTTCAGATCAGCAGCGGGGGTGTGGCCAAGAGGGGATCGGCGCTGGGTAAGCGACGCGTTGGCACGGGACGCAATCGGATCCAGCTGTACGCGCAGAGCAGGAGCGCGACGATCGAGATGAGGGCGCCCTTCTGAAAAGTCTTGTCCACGTAGCGCAGGACGATTTCGTGATCGCCCACGGGGACTTCCACGGCTTGGAAGGCATAGTTGGCTCGTCGGATCGGCGTGGGCTGGCCGTTGATTTCGGCCCGCCAGGGTTCGTAGTAGGTCTGGGCGATGGTGGCGATGGTGGGGCGTGAGGTCTGGACGCGGAAGCGGAGCTCGTGGGCGCTTGCCTGTAGATCACTCACCTTGGCAGCAAGGGAAGGTTCGGCCTTGAGTTCTCCCTTGAGCGCGGGTTCGAAGATGGCGATTTCGCGGGGATTGAAATTGGGACTGCCGATGGCGGCGACGGCTTGTTTGTCGGGAACGAAGACGGGGCGTTGGCCGGCGAGGACCAGGGACTCGGCGGAGATACGCGGTTCCCAATTCATCAGATTGGTACGGGAGGTCACCTGGCAGAGACCCAGGAAGTCGGCCAGGCCGTTCGGCCATTCGGGCGCTCGCGCATAGAGCATGCCGGCGACGTAGGTGAGCCGGAAATGATACATCGTGTAAAAGCCGCCGAACTTGGGTTGGCCGTCGAGCAGGTTGAGGTTGTCGAAGTAAGTCAGGCGATGTTGGAGAAAGATTTCGTCGATTTTGCCACCGGTGAGGTAGTGGTTCTCGTGCAGTACTTGTTCGCTCATGGCGAAGCGGCCATCACCCACGCCCGGCTTGGGATACATGTCTGTCGTGTCGACTGCTGTCGCGGAAAGGAGTTCCGGCTGCACGGTCGGAGCCAGTGTGGGGGCGTGGGTCTTGAGATCGAGCCAGAGACTGGCGAGCAATACGAAGCCCATGGCCGTCTGCAGGCGAACCGTCCGCGACCTTGCGAGCGTGACCAGTGCCGTGATCGCGACCACGAACCACGCCAATCGTTGCCAGCCATTTTGAAGAATCTGTTCTCGTGGTACGGCACCTAGCAATTCACCGCCCGTGGCGATCACGACGTAAGTGAATGCCAGGAGGACGATCCCGCCGCCCAACGCCAATCCGGTCCATGATCGAAGACCTTTGGAGCGCCAGACGAACAGCGACAACACGGGGAGCAGGACGGTTAGCAGCAACATGGCTTTGACGGGGAAGCGAAACAACGCGAGACCGAGGCGTTCGTCGATGATCGGATAGAGAATGCCTGTCGATCCTCGCGCGACGTCAAAAGCGGCCAACACCAGCAGCGAGAATAGAATCACCAAGGGCCTGGGTCGCTGCACGATCGCCCAAACCGGCATGACGAGAAGCAACAGGCCGGGATAGAATGATTGGCTCCATCCCTGCCCCGCGAGAAACAGGACACCAGATGCGTTCTGGTCGGCATTCATCATCGGCAGGAGCACGTTCATCCAGCCGTCGTGCTCGTAGGACCAGGCAGAGTGGTCAAGCGTGAAGATGCGGGTGGACTGCCCGATGAACTCAAAGAACGGCAGCAATTGCGCCGCGCAGAGTGCGCTCACCACCAACACGAGCAGGAGGTATCGCACCAAACGATGCGACCAGGGGGCACCGAGAAATTCCGTCCGCGGGATGAACAGCATCAATCCCGCGATCACCCAGGTGAGCAGGATAATTTCGGGACCTCCCGTCAGCATCTGGCAGGCACCCACAAGTGCGGCACCGACCAGCCATCGGCCGCCCTCCCTGGTTCCTCGGGCGACCAGCCAGATTACCCAAGGCAACAGGCCGAAGGCCGCGATGTTGTTCGGCCACATGAGCGCATGTTGCATGAGGCCGTTGAAGGAATAGGCCACGGCGGCGAGGGCTCCGGCCAACGCCGATCCGCTCCAGCGGCGGCCGAGCACGAACATGCCGATGCCTCCGAGCAACTGATGCAGCAGGCAAAACACTGATAAGGACCAAGGCATCGGCAACACCAGGTAGATCAGCGAGCCCGGATAAAGCGTCATCGAATTCCACTGTGCAAGGAAGGGCAGCCCGCAATAGTTCAGAGGATTCCACAATGGTATCTCCCCCGCCCAAAAGGTCTCGCGGTGGTAATGCGCGAGCGGATAACCGAACACCCCGTAATCCCGCAGTACGAAGCTCCCCATACCCGACCACGCTACCGGGTAGGACATGACTGACAGGGCCAACAGGCCGAGTACGACGTTGCGCACGCTCAACCAGCGCTGCAATCCGTCGCCGCCGATTTGTCCGGAATCGTTCAAGGCGTGAATTCTCCGGGCAAACCGGGGCGACATTCAAAGACTTTTCTTTTCGTCAGTTTGGGGGAATATCGCCGCCGCTCCAGCCGCGATCAGGGCACCCGGTCGCGTTGCCTTAGCCATGCAAGCAGACTCAATCCATTTCGAAACCATCGACCTGATCCGGAAGATCACCTCCGACGGCAAGCTCGAGATCAGCGAGGTGTGGGAACTGGCCGACCATTTGAATGACAACCGGCTTGCCCGCAAGCGTTGGCCGGGGAATCACCTGTGGCCCATCATTCAACAGGTATTCGAGGACAATGTCGTCACCGAGGACGAAATGAAGATGCTCGGCCTGGAGATCACCGACATCGAGGAGACCTGTTCGGACATCACCGACCGGATGAACAGGGACCGGCCGGAATTTGACATCCACGAAATCAGCGTTTCACCGCTGGAAGCTCCGATCGTGGAAAAAACCATCTACGCTCAGATCCGCGGGGAGGACAAAAAGATGTATGCCTCCAACCTGCGCACGCAAGCCTGTACCTGCGAGGACTGGTCGAACGTCCACGAGGTGATTCCGGAACCAGGCATCGGGCGTCTCTGCAAACACCTCGTCGATGGTTATCGTGAAGCGCACGAGGATCCGAAGACGAACACGACCGAATGGCCCGATGCGGTTGCGAACCTGATCTTCATTCTGCACCGCTTCAAGGTCCCGGCCGAGCCGCTGACGAACTGGCAGTTCCTCGAGTGGAAGGATAGCTATCAAGCCTTCGTCGGTTACGGCAACGCAGACTGGTCCACCGTGTTTGCCGACATCGGCGACAGCCGCTTTGAGCGTTTCGGCTTTCACCTTCAGGAAAAGCGTTGGTCCTACGGCGCCACTCCCCCGGACCAAGCCACCTTGGCTGGCTACTTCCAGTATCAGCTCGACCCTTTTGCCGCGGAGCGCTTTGGCGAAGTTTGACGCTGCGCAAGCACGCCGAGGCAACTCGCCGCGACGATCAAGGCGGCGCCGAGTCCCTGCTTCCAATTGATGCTTTCGTTCAGCCAGATGCTGCCGAAAACCATCGTCAACGGAACGTAGAGGTAGAAGATCAGGCCGGACTGGTAGGTTGGCAGTACGGAAGCCGCGCGAATCCACAAGGTGTGCGCGATGAAGGTGGCAAAGATCCCGAGATGGATCAGGCCCAGCCAATCGTTTTGCGTGAGTTGCCAGTTCATCTTCGGCAGAAACACCAGAAACAAGGGCATCGCGAAAAGGTATTGTCCCAGCGTCCGCACGTTGACCGGAATGGCGACGTGACGCTGATGCAGTATGGGTAGGAACGCGTTGATAAATGCACTGCCGATGGTGATGAGAAAACCCGTGGTCGCGACGTCGGCGAGCGAGAAGTTATCAATCACCAGGAAAGTCCCTGCCATCGCAACAACCAGCGAGAGCCACTGCCGCGCATTGGGCCATTGCCGCAGAAGGAAACATCCCAACAACGAAACGTGTACGCCATAAGTCGCCGCCCCGATTGCGGCCGCACTGGCCGTGGTCTGTTTGATGCCGACGAAGTACGTCGACCAGTGAAGGGAAAAGATCAGCCCCATCAAGGCGAGCACACCGAGTTCCTTGGCCGGCCGTCTGAACAGTTCCTTGCTGTTGCGCAGGATCAACAACGTGCAGACCGTCGCAATGCTCAACCGCATCAGCCCGATCACCCATTCGTTCGCCCCCACCCACTTGACGGCTACCGGCACCGTTCCCATGAAGAGAACGGCGGTCAAAGCTTCGAAGTGTGGTCGAGACACGCCGTCTTGTAGCGATGAAGTGAAACGCCAACCAGCAAAATGCCGGGCGCGCTCAGTGAGAGAATTGAAACCAGATGTTTGATAACCAGATCGGGCCGGCGATCGTTGCCACCACGTTTCGTTCGTTGCGTGCCCAGGTCTTGGGTTTTTCCAAGGACGATTTGGTCAGCCGACCGACGAGCATCAGGAGCAGCGCGAGTGTGAACAGGGCAAACACGCCGGACTGGAACAAGGGACTCCGGTCCAAGACGGATCCGGCCGGAAGTTCGTGGTGCAGCAGGAAGGCCTGCATGAGCGCGGTGTAGGCAAGGATCAGTGTCAGGCAACCGCGCTGGTCGTTGGGGCGCCGTGATGTTCTCGGTGCTTTCGTGCGCAGTTGTTTCAGCTGTGCCTTGGAGACCACGCGGTAAATCCCGCGATCGATGCCGGCTTCAATCCGTTTGCGAAGCCAGTCGACGGCTTGGGCCCGTACGTCGGAATCATGGATGGTGACAAGGTCCACCGATTCAACGCGGGCTCGGTGCATTTCCATAGATCCGGTAGAGTTCGCCGATGGATAGCGCCAAGACGTCCAAGCCTTAGTAGATCGGTTCCTGCGCTTCTGCCGACATCTAGACGCGCCAATAGGTTGATTCGCGGGTTGCCCGGTACTTCACGTTCATCTTCGGGGTCGCGACCGGTAGCTCGCCCGCATGCAATGACTTCACGCCGCCGATGACCATGCCCGAGGTGAGCAGGGTGCGTTCGACCGGATAAGGCGCGCGGCGGTTGATCATCGTGTCTTCGACATGGCGGGTGAGGGGATTGAAGAAGTCCGCCATCGAAGATCCGCGTCCGGGCATGGGCAGATACATCTGGCAGGAAACCGTCTTTCCGTTGCGCAGGCGACCGGCGTAGTTGAAGTCGTTGATGCGCGTCATGAACATGGAGGTGCGAAAGCCGTCCCGGTGTTCGATGAAGTAGGCGAGCGGATTCGGATGCGTCTTCCGCAACCATTCGTAGTCGATCTTCGTAACCGGGAAGCCGCCTTCCACGGGGTAGCTGTGACTGCGCGTCATCGCGGACACTGCCAG
>JBMYQZ010000252.1:0-7619 GCA_049601855.1 Limisphaerales bacterium
TCCAACGTCGGGTGGAACGGGAGACGTGGAGGTTCTCCCAATCGAGCACCGCGTAGGCGGATTGGATCTGCGGCAGCAACAACTGCATCCCTCCAAAATCATGAGCGACGCTGATGAAGCCCGCCGTCGCCAGCTCAATGTAAAACTCGGGCGACCAATCGCTCGTCCAATAGAAATCGAAATCCGCTTCGTAGATTTGTTGCCGACGTTCGTGGTTGGCCAGGTTATCGAAGGTGATCTCGTGGATCGTTGTCTGTTCGGCACTCACCGCTCGCCCGAGTATGCGCGCGAACGGTGAGTGGACAAGGGCCCTTCACCAACGCATCGGAGTTGTCAGTTCCTTTTGCACCGCCCGGGCGTACTCTCCGGCGTTCTGGGCCACCTTGTCGCGGGCAAACGCATACGCGATGCCGGCCAGGAAAAAGATGAAGCTTCCCAGCACGGCGAGGTGACCGGTCGGCGTGATACGGATTGTGTCGAAGCCGCTGTTCAGGGGCACGGCCAATATCGCCAGCACGGATACCGTCGGCACCATCAGCGGCTCCCAGCGCATCGTCCGCAGATGATACGCGACGTAACAGGCCAGTACCAGGAGTCCGGACAAAGGCATCGTGCGCGTAATGAACTGGGTGGTCTCCGGCACGTCGCCCGCAGCGATGCGGATCCAAACGATGCCGTGAACCACCCAGCCCAGCCCAAGTGCAAAGCGAATCGGGCGACCGACTGGCTCCCGCGAATCTTTCCAGCCCAAACTGTGCACCAGCGCAAACATCAACGCGGTGTCCAACGCGAACTGTTCCAGATAGTCGAGTCGCCCGAAATAGTATTGCGTCACCAGCCCGGCGAGGACGGCGCCGATGAGACCGGTCCGTAGTTGCAGTCGTCGCACGGTCAGCCAGAGGGCAAAGACTGCAACTCCAAGCACCAGGCACTTGGGCCGGGTGAAGAATGGAATCCATTCTTCGGCCCACAGCGTGGGTAACGTGAAGACCAGTAATCCCAAGCTGGCGGCTATGGCATGCCACTTGGTGCGGGTGGAGATTCGTCGTCCGAGCGAAAGAACGGCAACGACGTTCACTGCGACGAGTCCGAACGAGGCGATGAATTCTCCCAGTAACCCACCCACCGCCGGCAGGGCGACGGGACCCAAAGCAGGCGATCGTGCAGCCGAAAACTGATTTGCCCGAACAGGTTGCCGGACTGCAACCAAAGCGTCCACGCCAAGGCCCAGATCAGAGGCACCACCAGGCCGGGTTCGAATTCGAATCCGTCTACGTAACTGATCGCGCGCAGATTGACCGCCGTGCCGATTCCCCAGACTCCCAGAAAGGCGAGGGGAATCCCGCGTCCCTGCAATGAACCCTCACCCTCGGTCGGCCGGCAGAGCCAGTTCCCCAGCAGAATCACCAGCGGCAACACCGCGCCCCACAGCAGGAGCCGTAGAATCGGCCACATCCAATTGTCCTCCCGCACCGTGATCAGGAAGTGATGCAACAGCGGCAGGCACGCGTTGAGCAGCAACAAACCAAGACCGATGGCCAACAGGAGCGGTGGCAGATTCAGACGGGGAAAGTAGCGATACTGCAGCGTCCATCGGGCCACCGCCAGCAACACGCCGATGAGCGCGTAGACAACGGCCGTCCCCGTCGCCAGGAAAGACGCCTGGCTCAACAACAGGAACGGCACGAACAACAACATACTCTCCAGCCAGACCAGCATCCCCGCGTCGTATCGCAGCCCGCGCCCCGCCAGCGAAACGGCCGCGACCACCAACATCACCTCGTAGATACCCAGTGAGCTGAAATTAAACGCCAGGCTCGCCTGCTCCTGCCCGAGCATTTGCGGCTCGGTCGCCACGCTGAACAATCCGAAAAGCAGCAAAACCGGGCTGATCAGGAAGAATGGATTTCCCGCCATTAACCGGATCCAAGCGAATTTGGGGGCTTTTTCGGATTTATCGCCAGAAACGAGGAGCAGGGCGGGATTGGATTGGGTGAGATCAAAGAAGTTCATGGTGTGCCAAATGGGATATTTAATTACTATCATGTACTATCATTTAATCAAGTCGCTATCGCATCATACGATGGTATTCCTTTTGAACATTGGAGGATCTGGCACACTCAGTGAGATTCAGAAGTAGTAAACGAACGCTGATAGCCCATGAGTGAAGAATCCGAACGGTCTGGATACCAATGGTTTACGATCAAGGAAGCCGCCGCCTACCTGAACATCGGCGAGCAGACGCTCTATCGCTGGATGCGGGACGGCCGCATCACGTTCCGCAAGGTTGGTGATTCCACCCGTTTCCTGCAGGAGGACCTCGACGCGATGATCGACGTTCACCTGAGCGAAAAGGAAATCAGCAAGGCCAAGCAGGCCTGCCCGGTATGCCAGCACGACGAACTCATCGACGGCACGCTGCAAAGCACGGGCAAGGTCTTGTTCCGTCCCAAGAAGACCAAGTTCTGGACCTGGCGCGAAGGAAACATCCCGATCGAGTCACGCATGTGCTCCCGCTGCGGCGCCACCGTGCTCTTCGGTGACGTGAAGAAACTTGATACCCTTCGCCAAGACGGGCCGAAGGGGGAGTAGTCAGTGATCCGTAAGCAGTATTCGGTAATCAGTAGGCGGGCTCTCGTGCGCAAGCACTGATTTCTGATTACTGATTACTGATCACCAACCTACTTCCAAATTCCCCGAAACTTTGCAATAGCCGAAGCACTTCCTCCCTCGCAGCATCCGCACCATGCAAAGCCACGAGATTGATTATGAACTTCACGGTAACGACATGCAGGTCGTCGAAATCGAACTGGACCCGGGCGAAACCGTGATCGCCGAAGCCGGGGCCATGAACTACATGGAGGACGGCATTGAATTCGATACCAGGATGGGTGACGGGTCCGAGCCGAACAAAGGCTTCTTCGGCAAATTGCTGGACGTGGGCAAACGCGCCATCACGGGGGAGTCGTTGTTCATGACTCATTTCACCAATCGTGGCAGCGGCAAACGTCGCGCCGCTTTTGCGGCTCCCTATCCCGGCAAGATCATGCCGCTCGACCTCGCCCAGTGCGGCGGCGAAGTCCTCTGCCAGAAAGACGCGTTCCTTTGTGCCGCCCTCGGCACGAAGATCGGCATCGCCTTCCAGAAGAAACTGGGTGCCGGTTTTTTCGGTGGTGAAGGTTTTATCCTTCAACGCCTGCAAGGTGACGGCAAAGCCTTTGTCCACGCCGGCGGCACCTTGATCATCAAGCAGTTACAAGGTGAGACCTTGCGCGTGGACACCGGTTGTCTCGTCGCCTTCACCAGCGGCGTTGACTACGACATTGAACGCGCCGGCAATCTGAAGTCCATGTTCTTTGGTGGTGAAGGCATGTTCCTGGCCACCTTGAGCGGACACGGAACGGTGATCACCCAGAGTCTTCCCTTCTCGCGGATGGCCGATCGCATCCTTGCCCACGCTCCCTCCCAAGGCGGCAGTCGCCAAGGCGAAGGGTCCGTCCTCGGCGGCATCGGCGATCTCCTCGACGGCGACAATTGATCCTTATGAAACGCTGGTCGTACAGCCTGATGCTCCTCGTGATGTATCTGGCTGTCTTCCATGCGTGGATGCACCTCTCGCGAACCGGGATCATTCAAAGCGGCGTGGTCGTGACGATCATTGCCATGTTGCTGTTCCTGAATCATCGAAGCCGTGGCTACTTTCGCGATGGCTGGGATCAATTTGCGCATGGCGCCGTGATCCTCGATATCCTCTTGGAGGCGATCTTCATCCCGTACCACGACGATCTCGGATTCTATTGGTGTGCCTCCGGTTTCGCGATCGTGATCGTGGGTTATCGTTCGTTGCGAACGCCCGTCGCCAATGAACTCCCCCAGTAGCAATCTGAACTGGATTGTCCAGGTGTTGCTCGTGGTCGCGAGTGGTGGGAGGAACAGGGGGACCAAGCTCGTCAGGTTCGCGGGCGGAGCCCCGTTCGTGGCTGAGTACTCCTTGATGGCGGTGATGAGCGGGGCGCTACGACCGGCCAGGTCTTGAAACGCAGCGCGCCTGATCTCGTAAGTCAGGGTGGAAGCCAAATGGGCTGAGAGAACGAACGAAACGGCGAGTGTGAGCACGATCAGCGCCCGTCTGCGACGCTTGGCACTGAATAGCAGCAAGAATGAAATTGGTGCCGAGAGAATGGCAAACAACATCGGTACGCTGAGGAGAACGACGACCTCCCACAGTCCTCTGTTATTGCCGTCGGGGGCGATGGCTTGTCGGTGCGCGGCCGCGTAGGCTAGATAGGGAAGTGTCCAATTCGCCAGGTGAACAAATCCGATCAGCCATCGTTTGGGGTTTCGATCTGACATTCGCGTCGATTACTCCCAGTGCCGTCTGCGTTGGCCTAACAGGCTTGGTGGTCGATCAACTGCGGCGGGGTCCATGCTACCCATACATGCATCGAGGATGACCCGCGCTCAAGGCATCAATTCGGAGTCTCGTCGTGGGTGCGGATGGTTTGGAGGGCGTTGGTGAGGGCTTCCATGATCATGGCGCGGGACTTGGGGCCGAGTTCGGATTGTTCGAAGCCGGCGTCGGGGATGGTGGGTTCCTTGGCGATGGCCTGTTCGATCTGCGGGATGGCGCTCTTGGAATGCACGCCGAAGGCCCAGAGGCTGAAGATGGAATGGAAGCGGACGGCGGAGTTGGTGTCGCTCAGTCCTTGAGCGAGGGCTGGGACGCTGAGCTGCGGTTCTTCGAGGACGCGGCCGAGGGCGAAGACGGCCGCGGCGCGGACGTTGGTGTTGGTGTCGTGGGCGCAGTTGACGAGGTTGGAAACCTGGCTGAAATGGCGGACGTCGGAGGAGGAACTGATCGCGAGCGCGGACAGGGCGCGGATGCTGGCGTCGTCGCTGGTGAGGCCGGCGGCCAGGGCGGGAATGGCCGGTGGGCCGAGTTGTACGAGGCAGGTGCTGGCGAGGTAGGCGCGGTTGTCCGGGCCGGCGTATTCGAGCGGGGCGTCACGGAGGAGTTCGACGAGGTAGGGGCCGGCGTTGGTGCCAACGAGATGAAAGCCTTCGCGGGCCATGGTGCGGAAGTCGAACTTGTTGTAGATGCGGACCTTGAGAAAGGATTCGCCGAGGAGTTTCTGTGCGTTGATGCGCCACCAGGAATCTTGGAAGCAGACGAAGTTGGTGATCGTCGGCATGGCGTTGGTGTCGAGGCGGGAGATGGCCTCGGCGGCTTCGGTGGCGTTTGGTTTCTTCTCGTGGATGAGGCGCAGGTAATGCTCGGTGGCGCGTCCGTGTCGTCCGACTCCTTCCGAAGAAATCCGGGAGGCGATACTGGCTGCCATCAGGCCGAGCACGAAGAGGATCAGGATCGCCGACGCGAGTTTCTTGCGTCCTTCGCTGAGGTTTTCGACTACGGGTTCTTCGGCCATTGGGCGGAGGATTGTTGAACCAGTTCGCCCTCGAGGTAGACGCGGAATTGGACGGCAAGCTTCTCCTGTTCGGCGAGTTGCAATCCCTGGTCGATGCCAAGCACGGTGAGGGCGGTGGCCCAAGCATCAGCTTCCATGCAGGTCGGGGCGAGGACGCTCACGGCGATGCCTTGTTGCTTGATCGGGTGTCCGGTGCGGGGATTGATGATGTGGGCGTAGCGCTGGCCGTCGAGTTCCAAGAAGTTGCGATAATCGCCTGAGGTGGCGAGGGCGTTGTTGGGCAGGTCAACGGCGTCACCGAGTTCGGATTTGCCGACGATGGGGAGTTCCAATCCCACGCGCCAGGGGCGGCCTTTCTTGCTGTCGCCGTGGCCGCGGAGTTCACCGCCGATCTCGACGAGATAGTTGGTGTATTTCATCTCGCCGAGGAGTCCACAGACGAGGTCTACCGCATAACCCTTGGCCAAGGCCGAAAGGTCGACCTGCGTGCGATGATGCAGTTTGCGGACTTCGTCGCGTTCATTACTGACCTGCAATTTTTGGAACCCGGTGGCCTGTCGAATTATCGTCAGAGCTTTTGCGGGTGGTGCATTCGTCACGAGTTCCTGCGAGGTGAATCCCCAGAGCTCGACCAGGGGCAGGACGGTGACGTCAAAGGCACCGCTGGTGGCTCGACTGACCGCTTGCGCCTGGCGCAGCACGGTGGCGATACGCGGGCCGATCGGTATCCAATTGGTCGACAAGCCGGAATTGAATTTGGAGATCTCGCTGTCGCTTCTCCAAGTGGACATCTGTTGCTCGGTTGACTCGAGCAGGCCAGCGATTGCGTCATTCAACAATTGGGTTTCCTGTTCCTCGCCCCTGATATCCACTTGCACGGTCCAGGTTGTGCCCATGGCGTCTCCGTCAATCGTCACGTAGCCAGGCTGCGGCAGCGGTTTTGCAGGGGGCTTCGGAGAGGGCTTGCAGCCGATCGCGAGGAGGAGGGCGAAGAGAAGGAATTGAAGTCGTTTAAAAGTCATACAACCAAGTCTGAAAGTGACCGTAGTTGAGCTGGATGACGGCGACCAGCAGAACGATCACGAGCGCGCCCCAGTCACGGTGTCCGAATCGATCGCGCGAGCCGTGGGAACGGACGAATTCCAGCAGGGCACCGGTGGGGCAGCCGTATTTGCAATAGGCCTTGGGGACGAAGACCGCAGCGATCAAGCCGACGATGGCCACAGTGATCGTGGCGGTGCCGGCAATACCGAGAATGTAGGCGTCGAAAGGCTCGAAGCCGGCGAGATCGAAGTTCAATGGCAGCAAGACGAGAAGAGCGATGAAGCCGAGCAGCAATCCCGGTCCCCACCGCAATCCGGCGTCCATCCCCTCCGGTAACGCGACGCGCCAACTCCTTGGTGTCCAACGGAGAATCACTTCCTGTACCGCTCCGTGGGGGCAGAGTTGCTGGCAGTAAAGCGGACGCTTGGTTGCCCAAGGGATGAGGAGGGCGGCGACGACCAGGAGCACCAGTCCGGGGGCCAGTGTCCACGCCACGCCCGCCTTCGCCCAACCAGCGAGGAGCGATTGGGCGAGCAGGTCGCCGGTGAGCAATCCGACGTATCCAATGACGTACCATTGGAACCACATACGTGCCTTGGCCCGGCCGCGATGCTTGGAGAAGGTGAGGAACAGTCCGATGCAGATCGCACCGATGAGGCCGGCGTCTTCCAGATCCCAAACCACGGGTTGCTCAACGGCCTTGCCTTGCGTGACGCGAAAACGATGCACGATGCCACGGGCGACGGCCGTGCTGGTCATCGTGGCCCCGGCCACGCCTTCAAAGCGTTCGCCCATTAGATCCGTGCCGGCCACTTCGTTCCAGTTCATCCCGTTGAACTTTCGTTTGAACGACCAATCGAGCATCACGTCTTCGGCGTGCTTCACGGTGTCCTCGCTGGAACGGATGTTGATGCCCTTGACCATCCAATCGTCGCCCAGTGCCACGAGCGTATCCGTCGTGCCGGAGTAACCGATGATGTGTGAGGCATCCGGCATGGTGCGCAGGAGGTAACCGATCTCCTGGCCTTGCGGATCGTGCACGGTCATTCCGCCGAGGACGGAATGGTCGTGTTTGATGGAGGCGGCGTTGGTCCAGAAGAACTGCGCTTCCGTCACCGCGATGGGGCGATCGCCTTCCACGCGCAAGCG